>JBKQOR010000096.1:0-5986 GCA_052145435.1 Rhodomicrobium sp.
CTAGATAGAGAGGCCAAAATCTTTTCAGCGCCCGTTCCAGGGACCCTGTGGTGAACAAAACAGCCGCGTTGCTCGCCATAGCTGGCACCACAAGGAGCACGATCGCCGCTTTCAGGCCCAGGGCCGCTACCAAAAATGGGAGGGCGCATGAGGAGTAACCGATCCCGGTCGCGCCCTTGATAACGCCAGCAAAAAATAAGCCTGAGATCGCGAAGACAATAAGGCTTTCATTCATGGACAACCTGCGGCGCCACCGGAGATTCGGGCGGATTAAATGCGGCGGGATATGAGAGGGCGCTTTTTTGGGAGGTGGGCGGAGGAATGGAGACGCGGATAGTCGTATCGTCCGCGTCCTGGCTTTTTATGGGGAGATTTTATGAAATTTTGCCGCATAGCGCCCGAATGGGCCAAAGCTGGGGGCGCTGGCGTTCCTAAGCTGCTTTGCAGCGTTGCGCGCCGTTCGCGGGAGGTAAGGGGACCCTAAAAATAGAGCCCCCTTGGCGGTTACCCGCCTGGACGCAGCGAAGTTCCGTCTCCCCCACCATATAACGAACATACAAACCTCTGACCAAAACTAAAGCCGGAACGCCAATTCTCTAACACAACCTATGGTGGTTTAAAAGCGAAAAATACAACCCATTAAGGGTAATTGAACGCATCGGTTGCGTGTGCTGTCAAACCGGGTGTAATGGCCAGGGTTTTTGCGTTAGGACCAGCCAAGATGTTCGGCTTGCGAAACATGATCCTGCAGCACGGGCGGCAAACCCTCGCGTTGTGCATCGTTTGGGGTGCGCTGGCAGCGAGCGTTGGGCTTTGTCTATTCGCACCGGCGAATCAAAGCGATAGCGGCCTGCCAGAGACCTCCCGCGCCGCCGCCATGATGATCTCGCTCGCGGCCCGCGGTTTTTAGAACGGCCGCCAGCGCTTCGCGCCCGGTCCGCGGCTTCCGTGACTATGTTTGCTGCCCGGCTGCAAGCCCGGCGGGGCAGCTCACTCCGGTGCCGCCGAGGCCGCAATAGCCGCCCGGGTTCTTTGCCAAATATTGCTGGTGATAGTCCTCGGCGAAATAGAATTCCCCTGCCGGCAAAATCTCGGTGGCGATAGCGCCGTAGCCGCGCGCGCTGAGTTCTGCTTGATAGGCTTCTTTCGACGCGTGCGCTTCCTCGTCCTGGCGCTCCGAATAGGTGTAAATGCCGGAGCGGTATTGCGTGCCCGCGTCGTTGCCTTGACGCATATGCTGCGTCGGATCGTGCGCCTCCCAGAACGTCTTGAGAAGCTCCGCATAGCCGATTTGCTTCGGGTCGAAGACGATGCGCACAACCTCGTTGTGGCCGGTCTGGCCGGTACAGACTTCCCTATATGTTGGGTTTGGGGTGTAGCCGCCGGCGTATCCCACGGCGGTCACGATCACGCCGGGCAACTTCCAGAAGACCTTTTCCGCTCCCCAAAAACAGCCGAGCCCGAACATTGCAATTTCGCTGCCATGGGGGTACGGCCCCTTGAGTAAGACGCCGTTAACAAAATGCGACACCGCGGTTGGGATCGGATTGGGGCGTCCGGGCAGCGCGTTCCCGGGATCGGGCATTAACGTTTTGCTTTTGCCAAAGAGTGCCATCGGGCCTGCTCCTCTGTCGCCCGGCCGAAGGCGCGGCCGGCTTCACGCCTTATCTGGGCACGCCCCAGCGCGGGTGAAATGCTTGCGCGTTCAACTTCCGGCGAGCAGCCGCAACGAACCGCGACGGCTGAGGCTGGCACGGTTAGAGAATAGTGCCTTATCGAGGCGTTAAGCGGCGGGCATGGGTTGCGAACCGGCAATCCCGCCAGCGCTTCAAGAGGGCGCCGTTGTTCAAGACTTCAAACGCCTGCCGTAGGGCAACGGCTTGCTTTCTTGGCAGCCGCGGCGAGATCATTTCAGGGCACGAATTTCACTGTTCGGCCATTCTCGCCGAAGAGGGCGAAGTTACTAAGGGCGCCTGGAGCCGAAGGGGAGCCGGTGCCCGCGGGGAGCTTCGCCGCGGCAACGTAACCGGTACCTTCCCGCACATGATGGACAAGCGGGGCCCGGCTTCGTCATCGGGTCACGTTCCCGTGCTGCCGGTTTGACTGTGCATCGAAATGACCCGATAGTCGAAGCATGTCCGCCTTGGAGGAACAATGATCACAATTTATGGACGCGCTACGTCCTGGAACGTGCGCAAGGTTCTGTTCTTTTTAGAAGATGTTGGACTTCCTTATGAGCGTCTCGATTACGGCCGGGGCTTTTCGCCCACGAACACGCCGGAATTTTTGGCGCTGAACCCGAACGGGCTGGTCCCCGTTCTCGCGGACGGCGACGCCGTGATCTGGGAAGGCCACGCGATCCTGCGTTACCTCGCCGCGAAGAACGGGCCGGAAAGCTACTATCCCTCGAATCTCGTGCGCCGGGCCACCGTCGAGCAGTGGCTCGATTGGAAGCTTGCGCATGTTTCTCCCGCTATGAAGCTGCTGTTTTTCAGGTATTTTTTGAAAATGGGCGAATATACCGGCCGGGAAGTGGAAGAAGCCGAGGCCGAATGCGCCAAGCTCTTCACGATCCTCGACGGTCAATTGGCCAAAACGCAAGCCTATGTTGCCGGTCCCGATATCACCATAGCCGACAGCTCGATTGGAATGGCCGTGCATCGCTGGCTTAATCTTCCCTTGAAGCGACCGGACCTCCCGAATGTCGGCCGTTACTACGAAACGCTGTCGAGGCTGCCATCCTACGATAAGACCGTGCGAATCGGCATGCCGTAAAGCCAGGCGCGGCACCGGCTTTACGGCATCGTGCATCCGGGCTTGGTTGCGGCAATTGAGAGCGGGACGATGGACTGGAATCGGTTGGATTTGCGCCGGCTGCAACGCGGTGCCGCTTTCGCATTCAGGCTGACCGCGGCGGCATTGCTTGCCCTTTGGCTTTCTAACCGTCTTGGGGTTACCTTGCCGCTCTGGTCGGTCCTGACGGCCCTGATCGTAACGCAGATCAGCTTGGGGCGGTCGCTGAAAGCAACGTTAGACTACTTCGCCGCGACGATTGGCGGGGTTTTGTGGGGCGGCCTCGTTGCCGTCCTTGTGCCGCACTCAAGCGAGACCGCACTTCTATTCGTGCTTTTTCTTGCGCTTGCTCCCCTTGCCTTTGCCGCCGCGCTCTATCCCCGCCTCAGTGTCGGTCCGGTCACGGCCGCCATTGTGGTTCTCATCCCCCAAATGATGCACACAACCCCGATTGCTTCGGCGCTCGACCGAGTCACCGAGGTATCGCTTGGCGGTTTGACCGGCCTGTTCGTTTCATTCGTGCTCATGCCGTCGAGCGCCTTCCAGCACACCCGCGAGATCGCCGCCCAGGCGCTCGAGGGCATGGCTCAAGCCGTTCCCCGGCTTATTGAGGGCTTCGAGCATGGCCTTGGCGATGCAGAGGCTCACCGCATCCAAGATGGCATCGGCCAGCAGCTCAGCGAGCTTTCATCCGTTACCGCCGAGGCCGAGCGCGAGCGCCCTCTGCGGCTTGCACCGGATCCTCTAACGGGACCGCTCTATCGTACCCTGCTGAGATTGCGCCACGACTTGGTGATCATGGGCCGGGCCGCGCAATCGCCGCTGCCGGACTCCCTGAAAGCGCCGCTGCAGGTGCCACTCGCGGCCATCGGGAACGAGGCGAAAGGTCATTTGCAAGCGTGTGCTTCCGCGCTCATGTCCAAGCAACAAGCGCGTTCGCGCGCGCCCCTGGATTTGGCGCTCACCCGCTACGCGGCCGGGATCGAAACTTTAAGACGGGCAGGACAGTTACGCGAGCTGTCCGGTGAGGACCTTGAACGGCTGTTCGCCGCCGGCTTCGCGCTGGAGCAAATGCACCGGAATCTGCAAGATCTGGACCGGTGCGTTGAAGAATGGGCGTCACGCCGGGGATAGTGTTTGGGTCATTGGCAATTCGCCCGGCAGTCTGCTGTTGTGCAGCGCGCCGCCTTACTGATCGAGACCCCAGTCCAGCGCATTTACCTTTATGGTAGCCTGCGTAGTTAACCAATTGTATCGGATAGCATGCCCGAGCATCTCGCGTTACAATACGTTCTAACAAAGTTCATTTGCATCGAGAAAGGCTAGCTTCGCATGCACGTTCTTGGAGTTCATACCGGCTATCATGATGCATCTGTATGTTTATATAAAGATTTTGAGCTTATCGCTGCCGTTTCGTTAGAAAGGCTAAAGCGCATAAAAAGCGCGGGCGTCACCACCCGGCAACCGATGCCCGACGAGGCCGTGGACGAGTGTCTCGAAATAGGTGGAATTAGCCGCGGGGATGTCGACGTCCTCTGCCTCTCAAGAGCTGTATTTGACTACCAAGACTACAAGTTAACTGGGCGCGCTGCTGCGAATCAATTGTGGTACCGATTGCGGCGCAAGCCGAGATTACAGCTTTTAGACAGCATGATGCTCAAGGAAGGCAGGCACGATGCGGAATCTGTTTTCCGGTCTGCAAGTTTTCTGGAACGCGAGGGCTTCGATCGAGCCAAAATCTATTTCTACAATCATCACCTTGCCCATGGTATTGCGGCTTACTTTTATAGCGGCTTCGACGAAGCATTGATCCATACGGCTGACGGGGCTGGCGATCGCGTTTCATACAGTGCCCGGGTCGGGCGCTTTGGCCAAATCGAAACGGTATTCGGTGGGGATGAGGAGCTTTTCTGGCCGCGAGAGGCAAATAGCTTGGGGCTGCTTTACGGCCACTTCACGCGCGCTCTCGGGTTCATTGCAAACCGTCACGAAGGCAAACTTGTCGGGCTTGCGGCACACGGCCGGCCAATCGCGGCAGAACAAATTCTGTCCTATTTCAGTGTCGAGGAAACCGGCCGAATCCGCTCCGTGGTTCGAACGAATCGCAGCATGGCTGCCGAGGTTAAAGTAATCTGCCGCGAAATATCGAGAGAGGATGCAGCGGCGTCGGTCCAGCATGCTCTCGAAGTCCTGATGACCCAATCTATCTCGACCCTTCAGAAAAGAACCGGGGTCAACAAGCTTGCGCTCGGCGGCGGTATCTACGCTAACGTCAGATTAAATCGCCACCTTTTGGAAAATACTCCGGCCGATGCCGTCTTTATCATCCCTGCGATGGGGGATGAGGGTCTACCGCTCGGTGGCTGCCTAGACTATCTTTACAATCATTTCGGTTTTGAGGAATGGCATCGGAATAGACGCGTCCTTGAGTCCATGCTGCTGGGGCGCGATTACCGTCCTGAACCGGAGAAACTCGCTGACTCATTTCCCGAACTGCTGCTGCTATCCGAACGGGAACCTGACGAAGTGGCCGCGGCTGCCGTGGAGGCGATGCTCGCAGGTAAGGCGGTTGGCATATACGAGGGCCGGATGGAATTCGGACCGCGCGCACTTGGAGCACGCTCGATCATTGCTTCCCCGGTGCGCGGCGATATAAATAATTCCCTGAATGCCCGCCTTTCGCGATCCGACTTTATGCCGTTCGCGCCGGTAGTTATGGCGGAGCATGCCGCGGACGTTTTCGATATTAACGGCGGTAACGCGCATCCGGCGCGCTTTATGACAATCACATGCGACGTCAAACCGGAGTGGCGCGAGCGAATTCCGGCCGCCGTTCACGTCGATGGATCCGCACGGCCGCAAATACTTCATCCCGAACCGAAGACGCTATATCGCCGCATTTTGGAGACCTGGAACGCCAGAACCGGAATTCCGGTGCTGGTAAACACAAGCTTCAATGTTCACGAGGAACCGATCATCGATAGCCCGGAGCAGGCTCTCGCCGCGCTTGCGGCTAATCGAGTCGACTTGCTTGTGCTTGGCGGCCGGATATTCGCGCGCTGAATACTACCGAAGGTGCAGTTGAGCGAGGCAGTTCCACATGAAGCGGTGCACCGCCCCCTCGTCATCCCAGACGCGGTGCGAGCTAAGAAACGGTGCATCGCAGAGCCGGGATCTTTACGGGCGCTTCGAA
>JBKQOR010000097.1:0-3280 GCA_052145435.1 Rhodomicrobium sp.
GTCTCGCACTCCCAAATGACGAGGGTGCGCCAGCCCTGCTTCCGCAGCATCGCCTTGCTGGCCGCGTCGCGTTCCACGTTGCGCGCGAGCTTCGGCCCCCAATAAGCCTGGTTGGATTTTGGCGGCCGGCCGTCGAGGCAGCGCGGTTCGGGATGTTGATGCCAGAAGCAGCCATGCACGAAGATCACGGCCCGGTGCTTCGGAAAGACGAGATCGGGCTTGCCCGGCAGGTCCTTCCTATGCAGACGGAAACGGAAGCCCAAGCTATGCGCCATCCTTCGCACGGCAAGCTCGGGCAACATGCCCTTGCTGCGGATCGAAGCCATGTTCCGGCTTCGATCTATCGTGCTGAGCTTATCGGTCATCACCGGCGGCTAAAGAGAGCTGCGAAGCCTCGCCTTTGCGAAGCGCAAGAATTATAGCCTGCGCCACCGCAAATGCCAAAGGCGGAGGAAGCGCGTTGCCGACCTGCCTGTAGGCAGTAGTCTTTCCTCCGGTGAAGATCCAGCTGCCGGGGAAGCCTTGGAGCCGTGCGGCCATGGGCACAGTCAGACGCGGCGCGCCGGAGAAGTCCTTCGAAGGCGGCTGGCCGGCGATCCCTCTGCCATCGACGCCGAGTGTGGCCCAGGCAGCCCGCGCCCGTGTTGGGCCGAGGTCGGGTCCGCCATGCTTTTTCGATCCGCCGACAATCGCGGGCGCGACGCCCGAGGCGATCTTGCGCCAGCTCCTTGCCCCCGCCCATCCGCCGCTTTTCATCAAGCCGTACAAAGCGCCGCCAACCGTTATGCCTCGCGGCATTTTCACGGGCATCTCAAAGGCAGAACTATATTGCGGCCGAAGACCGATGATGAAAACGCGCGGCCTGTTCTGCGGCACGCCGAAATCCGCAGCGTTCAGAAGCTCGAAACGCGTTCGATAGCCAAGGCTGCGAAGACGCTCCGCGATCAGCTCACGGTAGTATTCAAAGCGCTTATCGAGCAGGCCGCGGACATTTTCGATCATCACGGCTTTGGGTTGCACCTCCTGGACGATGCGGAAGGCGGCCGGAAAGAGATTGCGCTCGTCGGCCTCGCCGCGCTGTTGGCCCGCGACCGAGAAAGGCGGGCAAGGCAGACCGGCCGCAACAAGATCGGTGCCGCGGTACGGCTTCGCATCGAACTTCGCGATGTCGCCCTGGATGACGCGCCAATGGGGCCGGTTATGCCGCAGCGTCTGGCAAGCGCCCGCATCGATCTCAACCAGGGCGGCGTGCTCGAACCCGGCTTGCTCCAGGCCCAGCGCCTGGCCGCCCGCGCCCGCGCACAGCTCCAGCACCGTTAACGGCGCACTATCCCGCAGGGGCTCGCAAGAAAGGCCCCCCTCACCCCAGCCCTCTCCCGCGAGGGGAGAGGGGGCAGGGCGTGCCGGTTGCGCCGGCGTGCCCTTTTCCGCGACACTAGGGGGCAGGGCACATCCCCCTCTCCCCTCGCGGGAGAGGGGCAGGGGTGAGGGGGCATTCAAACCGCAGACCTCAGCCTTCGGAGCGGCGGATCTGTATGTCGCCCAGCTCGGCTCGTAGCCGACGTTGGCCTGGGCGCCCCAGCACTCCCAGCCGCTACGGATACCCCGCGCGAACAGCTCCAGAAACGGCCCCGGCGAGCAAGCTTCGATAAGCCCATATTGCTCGTCGGGCTTGCGGCTATGCTCGCGCTTGCGCGTGGCGAGATAGTTGACCTGGCGGCGGCCGGGCGGCAGCGTCCGTGCATTCTTGCCTCGTACACCGAACAGCAGAATTTCCGTAACGTTGCGGAAATAGAAGCCGACGCCGCGCCCGTCCGGCCCGCCGTCTTTGCGGATTTTGTGCCAGACGATGTTCGACTTGTAGGAGAAGCCCCATGTCTTCATGACCGCCAGCCCTTCGGGCAGAAGCGCGTTCGGCACCCACAGATATAGGTGGCTCGTGGCTGCGGCCGCCTCTGCGACCGGCAGCGCCGCAATCTCTTCGAGGTTAAGGGTTGCGTAGCGGTTCAGCCGCCGGTGCTCAGGCGCGACCTTCCCAGTCTTATTTTGAAATTGCCAGGGCGGATCGGCGAGGATCGCGCCAAAGCGCCGCCCCTCGATTGCGCACAGCAAATCATCTCCGGCGTCCAGCATCGGCTTCGAATCACCCCTTATGACCGGATGAGCTTCAGCCGGAGCCGCCGCCGCCGCAAGCCCCCGTCGGGTTCGTGTCGGGTTTTTCCGCAGGAAAGGGGGCATATAGCAATTGCAAGGGGTATCGCATCTAAACGGCTCTCGATTGCAGTATCTTTAGCGATGTTCCAGCGGGACAGGCAGTTGTCATTTTTCTTGATATGGACGATCACGAGCCACCAGAACTGCATAATCCTCCCACGAGATAAACGGGACGCCTATATGTGCGGCGGAATTCGGTATGAATTCCCCCCATTCGAACCCAATGTTCGATTTGCCCAATGCAAGAGCAAAGACGTTCGCCGACTTTGGTGTTGGGTTCTGAACAAGAATTCGTAATCCGCCCTTATTAGGATCAACTGCCATCAAAGGTTGGCCCGCGACCTTCCACTTCGCCTCTCTCGCGACTTTTCGCAATTGTATAGCATAATCCTCGCATTCGCCGCAGCCTAATTCACTATTAATAGTGACGTGAAATTGCTCTCCTCCAGTTGCGGAAAGAGCATCCAGCAATTTTGCGTGCTCTTCCGAATTCAAGTGGCCAGGAGCCATCTTCCCCGCAAGTGTGGGGCGCGCCTCATCTCTTTCTCCAAGGACTTTGTCTCTTTCAAGGATAGCCTTCTGTGCTTCGTTGTATTGTTCTTGGTAAGCCTGAAAACATGCCAAAAACACCAAGAAGGCCGCCCCCCAGCGCAAAGCCTTTGCCCGATAGACCTTAATGACCTCGTGCTTATCAAGCCACCGTTTATAACCAGGCCAAAGGTTTTCGATCACCTGTTCGGCCGTCAGCAGGGCGCCGAACCAAAAAATCCAGTTGCCAATAAGACTCTGGATAAATTTAACGAAGATGGTAACGGTTGACATGGCCCGAATTATAGCGCGATTCGCCGACATACTTGGCCAATTGTCGGGAGCGAAAACAGCAGAGAAATCGTGGATCACCACGGCGGCCAAGGCCGCCTCGCGATGACGGCTACGCTTAATTCGCGAAGCGGAAGTGCATGACGTCGCCGTCCTGCACGGTATAGTCCTTGCCTTCGAGGCGCATTTTTCCAGCCTCCTTCGCGCCGGCTTCCCCGCCGAGCGTCACAAAATCGCGATAAGCGAT
>JBKQOR010000098.1:0-20390 GCA_052145435.1 Rhodomicrobium sp.
CAGCCAAACTGGTCATCGCCGCCGTCATGCGCAGGCTTATCGTCACCCTCAACGCCATGCTGCGGACCGGAACGCCTTGGAGCCACGCAAAAATCGCTTGACCGCAAACACGGTAGATACGGCGCAAGCGCCGTTCCGGGATGATGTAGTGGAAGCATTCAACCGGATCCAGTATAACGCTCGCGGCAGCTTCTCAATCACGAATAAGGGCGATTGAATGTGCAATGCCGGGCCTTGGGCACTTGCTCACCCGTCAACAGGCTTGCGGAAACCTACGCGTTCGCCGTCCTGGCGGCCTAGCAAATCCTGCGTCCGCTCGGGGACGCCGCCCATGAATCGTGAAGGCTTTTCGGGCCTCCGCGGGGGTACAGCCGGCTCTGAAGTGCTGGCCGGTTTCTCTGAGGCATCTGTCCGTTTGCGCTTGGAAAGGAATGGCAGGCCGATCATCGGGCTGCCTCCAGCGCGAACTCCGGCAGCGGCACGACGTCGACCTTGAACTCCCGCGTATGGCAGAGGGCAGGAATTCGCGCACGCACGCGGTCCACTTCGCCCGCATCGATATCGGCGACGGCGATGCCCGGTTCGGTGCCCGCCTCGGCAAGGATCTCCCCCCAGGGGGAAATGACTATGCTGTGGCCAAACGTGGTACGCCCGTTCGCATGCCGGCCGCCCTGCGCCGCAGCAAACATGAAGCAGCCGTTCTCGATGGCGCGGGCGCGCAGCAATATATGCCAATGTGCTTCGCCAGTGACCTTGGTAAAGGCCGACGGCGCGGTCAGGAACTTCGCGCCAGCGCGCGCAAGCGCCTTATATTGTTCGGGGAAGCGGATGTCGTAACAGGTCGCGACGCCGAGCCCGCCCCAAGGAAGCATTGCAACGAAGGCGCACGTGCCGGGCATGAAGGTAGCGGACTCCCGGTAAGATTCGCCCGACGGCAGATCGACGTCGAACATATGGATTTTGTCGTACCGGCATACCGCATCGCCGTTTGGCGCGAAAAGAAATGCCCGGTTGGCGGCGCGGCCCTTCCCAACTTTGACAGCTAGCGAGCCGATATGCAGCCAGATGCCGAGCTCGCGGGCCAAGCGCGAGAAATGCGCCACCCCTTCGGTTTTCTCTTCCGGATAAATCTTCTCAAGAAGGCGCGGAGCGTCCGCCTCCATGACAAGCGTGTTCTCCGGCGTCTGAATATACAGCGCCCCCCGCCCCGCGGCTTCGCGGATAAAAGCGTCCGCTTGCGCAAGATTTTCCTGAACATCCTTGCCCGTTCGCATTTGAACGAGGCCTATGCGAAATTTTTTCTTCGTGTCCGCCATTGCTGCGCCTGCTCCGTGATAGACGCATCTATTGTGCTCAGCTTTGCAGGAGACGATCAAGCTCTCCTTTCGCATCGAGAGCGTGAAGGTCGTCACAACCGCCGATAGGCCGGCCGCCGATGAAAATCTGGGGCACGGTGTAGCCGCCGGAGCGCTCGATCATCGCTTGGCGCAAGCTTGCGGACCTTGAAACATCGATCTCCTCGAACGCAATGCCCCTGTGCTTTAGAAGGTTCTTCGCGCGGACGCAGTAAGGGCAAGTGGGTGTCGTGTAGATTTCCACTCGGGGCATGAATCGTCCTTTCTTGCGGGCCGCCTGTGGCGTTCCGGGATGACCGTGATGTTTTTCGCGCTGGAAGATGGGATCGCGGGGCTCTCCAGTCCAGCCTCGGGTGCTGCGGCTTAATGCTCCTGCCCGTCATCGAACTCTGCGAGACCGTGTGCAACAAGCGCAATTGCGAGCAAGTCCACGCGGGCAGCCCCGGCATCGAGGAGAGCGGAAGCGCAGGCATTGGCCGTGGCGCCTGTGGTGATTACGTCGTCGATCAGCACGATCTTCTTTCCGTGCACCGCTTTTCTGCCGCTCCGGCTCATCGTGAATGCTCGCGCGACATTCTCCTGGCGCGCTTCTTGGCTGAGCCCGACCTGCGCTGCAGTCCGCCGCGTGCGCTGCAGCGCCATCAGGGCAGCGGGAACGCCCGTGGCTCGGCTGAGCCCCTTGGCGAGCAGCGCCGACTGATTGAACCGTCGCTGGAGCAAACGCAGACGGTGCAGCGGCACCGGCAGGAGCAAGTCGGCATCGGCAAGAAGCTCGCGCCCCGCCTCGCGCATGAGCTTGACGAACAGCGGCAGAGGCTCGTGCTTGTCCTCGAATTTGAATCGCACGATGAGCCGGCGCATGATCCCGCCATAATGCGCCGCTGCCCGCGCGCGTAAAAAAACTGGCGGATTCGCGATGGCCTGCGTTGAGATATGCGGGCCCTCGCCCTCATATCCAGGAAGGGGAATGCCGAGGCGGTTGCAGAGTGGAGGGGTGATGAGATGAAGGCTGCTCCAGCATTTGGGGCAAAGCAAATTGTGCCGGGTTATGAGCGCCCCGCAGGAGACGCAAACCGCCGGCAAAATAAGATCGGCGGAATAGCGCAGGCTGGACGCGGCAAGACGGGTTATACGTTGGAGCATTTGTCACATTGGAGCGAAAGTGGAGCCCGTTGAAGAACTCGTCCGTCATCGCGAGGCGCCTTTAGCGCCGTGGCGATCCACGGGAGATTTACGCCAAGGCCGGATTTGCCGCTCCTGGATTGCTTCGCGGCTAAAGCCCCTCGCAATGACGGCACCGAAGAGCCATTCATTCCGATTTGGCATAAAACCTAATGGAAGGCGAAGACGTTGACCAGTCCGAACATTTTCGACCGCCGGCACATTCGCTTAAATCTGGAGCGCGCGGCGCCGGCGCTGAGCGAGGTGGATTTTCTGGTCCGGCACGCGGCAGACGAGCTGACGGGCCGTATCGGCGGGATCAAGCGAAGTTTTAGGCTTGCGGCCGATATCGGTTCCTATCGCGGCGTGATGGCGCGCCTGCTGAAGGAGCGCGTGGGTGGCATCGGCGCCGTTTCGCTGAGCGGTGCCTTTGCCCTCGTTGAGGCGTGCCCAGGCCTGCGCGTTGTCGCAAGCGAAGAGGCTTTGCCGCTGAAGGAAGGCGCGTTCGATCTCATAACCTCGGCGCTCTCGCTGCACCTCGTCAACGACTTGCCCGGCGCGCTTATCCAAATCCGCCGCGCGCTTCGCCCCGATGGCTTGTTCCTCGGCGCGCTGCTCGGCGGCGACAGCCTGATCGAGCTGCGGCAGGCTTTTATGATGGCCGAGACCGAAACGCTTGGCGGCATTTCGCCCCGCGTGTTCCCAACAGCGGATGTGCGCGATATGGGCGCGCTGCTCCAGCGCGCGGGCTTCGCTCTGCCCGTCGCCGACTCCGAGCAGCTGACGGTGACCTATGCCGATCCCCTGGCGCTGATGCGCGAGCTGAAAGCCATGGGCGCGGCCAATCCGCTTGCCGCGCGCTCGAAAAAGCCGCTTCGCCGCGACACGCTCGCCCGCGCCGCTGCGATTTACACCGGGCTTTTCAGCGAGCCGGATGGCCGGGTGCGTGCGACCTTTGAAATCCTCTACCTTTGCGGCTGGGCGCCGCATGAGAGCCAGCAAAAGCCCTTGAAGCCGGGCTCGGCTGCGGCGCGGCTCGCCGATGCGCTCGGCGCGGCCGAGATGCCCGCCGGCGATAAAGCTGACTTCGGCCGGCGCGAATGCTAACCAATTAATGTGCCGTTTGCCCGGCCGCGGTTACCACTTCCGCCAGCTCTTCGGGAGCGGCGGCGCGGCAGTCCTGCCGGTCCCGGCGCGTCAGCCGCATATACTCCTCTGCCGACATCACGACCAACCGGTCGCGGCCCTGCTTCGTGATTGCGACCGGCCCCCTTTCGGCCATATCGCTCATGGCGTCGAATGCCCTTTGGAAGTCGCTTGCACCGATGCGGATCATGGCTGCCTTCCTCCATTTTTATTATAGCAGCCATCGTAGCATCGTCTTGACGATCCTGAAAATCAGAAAGTTTGCCGCATCTGTGGGGAGAGGGCGCGCGGCGCTGTCATCGCGCGGGCGGTCTGAGCCATGTCTGGCGCACTTTGCCCAATATTTCCGTCAATCGATGAACCCGCGCGCGCGCCGGGGAGACAAACAACCAACACAACCGCTTGGATCGAACAAACGGCCCAAAGGTGAACGGGTTTGGAGACGCCTTCCACTTGCAGGATCGATGTGAGCGCGGGAGAGCTTGAGGCGTAGCCCTTTTCCGGCGATCATACCGCGATTTTCGCTGCCGTCTTGATGCCAATGGAGATGAAAGCAGTGATGATATTTGAGGATTTAAGCAAATGCTACGGCTCCTTCACCGCGGTACAAAACCTCTCGTTCGCGGTTGGCGAGGGCGAAGTTTTCGGATTTCTCGGACCCAATGGTGCAGGCAAGACCACGACCATTCGCATGGTTATGGGAATTCTTGTCCCTTCGAGCGGGCATGTCAGAATAAGCGGCCTCGATTGCCAAAAGGACCGGACAGAGGTGAAGCGCCTCACCGGTTATCTCCCCGACTCGCCGATTTTCTACGACTTTCTGCGCGGCCGCGAGATTCTGGAATTCGTCGGCGAAATGCATGGCCAGTCCCGGTCCGTAGCGCGGCGGAACGCGGAAAGGCTCTTGAGCGAGTTCGGCCTTGACGAGGCCTCCGAGGAGTATGGCGTCAACTACTCCATGGGGATGAAAAAGAAATTGGGTCTCGCTTGCGCCCTTATCCACGACCCGCAAGTGCTGATTTTGGATGAACCCACAAACGGCCTCGATCCGCGTGCCGCCCGCGATGTACAGGACCGCCTCCATCGATGCGCGGCCGGCGGCAAGACGATATTCCTCTCAACGCACCTTCTTGATATGGCAGAACGCCTATGCTCCCGGGTTGGGATCATCCACAATGGCGAGCTCGCCGCGTTGGGAACCATCGATTCCCTCAGGGACAAGGTGGTGCCGGGCGGTTCGCTTGAAGAAGTCTTTCTAAAAATGACAGAGACGGCTGAGGAAGAAATCTCTCACCCGCCGATGGCTTGAGTGCGGCCATGGACAAGACGTCACCGGCCGGATTTTGGCTAGCCCTGTCGCTTCTCATACGCCTCCAAATCATCAGGTTCGCAAGACAGCTCACCGGGGGCTTGCGTTTTTTCCGGAGGAAGGAGGCAGGCGCGAAGCGCGCCGCCACTTCAGGAAAAAGTAAAAATAGCTGGCTGTTGGGCGGATTGATCGCGCTATCGATGGTCTCCGTGTTCACAAACATCGCGTATCAAGCGGTATCGAACATCAGGGAAACAGCGGGGACGGTGCGATTGCTTTCGACCGCGATGCCGAAAGCCGTCCGGGCAAAGAAGCCGCCGCCAACTGCGGCACCCAAAGCGGCCCTGGCTGCAAAAACGCAAATTGCAGCGGCGCCGCGCCCCTATTCCACAAGGCGCATGGCCTTGCCGGCAGCCGATGGCTTCGCTCTGCCGCCGAAAGTCTTAAGAACGCTTACTCTCGAAGCTCTCCTATTCCTCGTAGCGATCACGCTCGTGGCGATCGCCAGCGGGGAGCTGACGCGGCCGGATTGGGACCTCGAATGGCTGGCGACACTGCCTGTGCCGCTTTCCACGCTGCTATGCGCCCGCATTCTTGGGCGGGCGGCCGTCAATCAAATGGGGCTATTCGCGCTCGTGCCCTTTATCGCGATCGTTGCGTGGGAGTCTGGCTATCGAGCCCTGGCCCCTCTCATCGGTTTCGCGGCGGCCATGCCCCTCCTGGTCATCGCCGCAACCGTGCAGACGCTCTGCGACACGGGGCTCCGATTGCGCCTCGGTCCAGCCCAGCTGCGTAATCTTCAAGCTGCAATCTCCATTGTGTCCGTCCTTGCCCTGTTTTTAGCCATGTCCGCGGGCATGCCGGGAAAGAGCGGTTATGCCGTTCAATGGGGATCGGCGATGCCGTCCTGGACTTTTTGGCTCCCGCCGGGGCTTGCGATCCAGACGGTAGCCGCCACCGGCCCCTTATCTGCCGCTCAGTCTCTGGCGCTGCTCGCGCTGCAAGCCTTGCTGTTCGCGGTTCTGGGCATAGCCGTCCTAAAGCACCAGCTCCGGTTCGGGATCGCCGCTTCGGGGGCCCGCGAAAGCGCGAGGCATGAACGGGCCCGCAAGGCGAGAGGAATAGCAGCCACTCCTTCCGCTGAGAGGGCTTGGCTCACTCCCATACAGGCACGGGAGCTGCGGCTTCTCGGAAGGGACCGCACATTTTTCGTTCAGACTATTGTCATGCCAGCCGTCTTCGTCGGCGCACAGATTTTCTTCAACGCAGACGGAGCCGCA
The DNA here is from genome assembly GCA_052145435.1 of Rhodomicrobium sp. Taxonomy (GTDB): domain Bacteria; phylum Pseudomonadota; class Alphaproteobacteria; order Rhizobiales; family Rhodomicrobiaceae; genus Rhodomicrobium. Next base: position 6,252 of record JBKQOR010000098.1, read on the forward strand.
TTGCTGGCCTCGTTTCATAGTCATCCGGAGTATCTTGCGTCGATTGCCTTTGGCATCTCGGCCTATGCCTTGATGTTTTCGGCTTTCCAGACGCTCAATGCCGAGGGCGGGGCCTTATGGATCCTCTATAGCGTGCCTCAAACGCTCGAGTCGGTCCTGCGCCAGAAGGCAACTTTATGGGGCGTTGCCTGTCTGCTCTATCCTGCAATTATTTTCGGTACTGTCACGGTTGCGCAAGGCGCTCCCTCCGTTAAACTGGCGGAACTCGCCGTCATCGTTCTACTGGGTATCCCTATTTTTGCAGTCATCGCCACCTCGCTCGGCGTGTTCGCCTGCGATCCTCTTGCGCAAAATGTCCAGAGGCGTGTGAAGATCAGCTACACCTATCTCTATATGCTCCTGAGTTCCATATACATCTTCTCAGTCTATGCCACGAGTATCTGGCAGCGCCTCTCGCTTCTGACCTTGACTGCACTCTTGGCTTTCGCCCTCTGGCAGAAAGCGCGCGACCATCTGCCGTACCTCCTCGATCCAGCGGCCTCTCCCCCTCCTCGCGTATCCGTGTCGGACGGCCTCATGGCTGCGCTTTTTTTCTTCGTCCTGCAGAACCTCGTACTCATTATTCGACTCTATGGCGGGCGGACGCTAACGGGCTACGACGTCCTCGTCTCCTTCTCGATCGCGGGGGCGGTAACGGTTGGCGTGATGAGGCTCGCGTTTTGGCGTTTGCATTCTCAAGGCATTCCGAAAGTATTCGGGCGAGGCATTCCGCAGGCGCTCGCTTTGGGCGCGATGGGCGGTGCCGTGGCAGCAGGCTTGGCATTTCTTTATCTCAGCGCTGCCCAGCACACGGCACTATTCGAGCAAGTGAACCGGACGATGCTTCCCGGCTATCGCGACGTGGCTTTGATGGCTGTCCTAGCAATCGCCGCAGCTCCGGTTTTCGAGGAATTTATCTTCCGCGGGCTTATCTTTGGCGGTCTCCGGCGCTCGATGGGAGTTGCCGGATCGGTGCTGGCCAGCGCGGCCATTTTCGCAATCGTGCACCCGCCCGCGTCCGTCATTCCCGTCTTCGGCCTGGGCGTTGCGGCTGCGCTGGTGTACGAGCGTAGCAAGCTCCTTATCGGCCCGATGACCGCGCACGCAGTCTATAACGCGCTTATCGTGGGGTTTCAGTTATTTTCTTAGACGATCGGCAACAGTGGGAAGACTCAGTGCCCTCCCCGCAGAGAAAGCAGATACGCCACAACCGAATCGATCATTTCGCCGGTGAGACGGGGATGAGGCATTTGGCGCGATTTATTCTCCATCGCATGGGCGGGGTTGCGAAGAAGGGCGGCCAGCGACTCAGCCGTGACGCCGGGTTTATTTGCGATGCTCCGCAAGTCCGGCGCTGGCTCGCGCAAAATGGGTGAATGAGCTGACTGGACGGCGTGGCATGCCGAGCAGACCATGGTCGCGATCTCGTGGCCACGCGCAATCCGCCCCTCATCGCCGCTGGGCCGGTCATCGGCGCGCGCTGCGTTACTCACAACCATGCAAAAGACACTGGCGATAAGGACACGGGCCACAGTAACCTCCTCTGCCTCGCCGGAACGTTCCTGCGTGTTTAGCACCGTGTCCCTTCCGATGGTGTGATTTTAAGGGCTGCCGCGTGTCCAAAGCAAACCGCCAAGCGCGAGCCGCCGATGGTCTGCTCTCTCCGGTCCGCTCCGGAACCAACTTACGGCATTATTTTTGCTTAATAAAAATTACGGCGTTTGGCTAACTTTCCCTAAGCTTGCCTCTAAGCGGAATCGGCTATGGCTGCGCTGCCGGCTGCGTTGAAATATCGAAGGCCGCCCGGTTACCGCCGGTTCCACGCCCTCAAACCCCAACTCGCCAAGATCGAGCGCGTCTACAAGCGCATCGATCACACGGACGGGATTGTCCTCGGCGACCCACTCGTCAAGGCATTCCGGCAGTAAAGTCCACTGCCCCCGGTCCGATCCCTCGATGAAGCGCTTCATCATGCCCCCGCTGCAAACCACGAGGAGAATCGTATCTGACTCGGCGTTTTCACGCAGCCTGGGTCAGGAGTTCGCGTTCAAGTTTGTTGAACCAATGTTCGCTAAAGATCGGATAGCGGAGATGGCTTCGAAAGCCAGAGCTCCACAGTGAGCTTGGTCTCAGTCGCCCGTGCCAAAATGGCTGCTTCCGGATGCTTCGCGTCCATTGGTTCAAAAAACATGAACGCGAACTGATGACCCAAAGGCGAACTACGAGAGGCGAGACTAAAATTGAGGCGGCGTGACCGCTTTTGTAAGCTGCGGACAAAGCACATTGGTGGCGCAATTGCGCTTGGCGCGCACGAAACAAGAAGCGCGCTGGCCTCGATACCGTTTGTTTGACCGGCATCAAAGCGGCCTGCGGATTCCTCATGCATTCTTAGAGTGATTTACAAAGGCTCGCTATGGCGTGGGAACGGATCCGGAAGTGTCCAGAAGATCGCGTCGGTGCTAATTTTTCCGATTACGAGGAATACGCCAAGACGTTCTCCTGGGCCGAAGCGCGGGGCCTACTTGACAACCTACCTGGCGGCGGCCTCAACATCGCGCACGAGGCGGTTGGCCGCCACGTGCTGGCCGGGCGGGGCGACAGGCTTGCCTTGCGGTGGATCGGGCGCGACGAGCGGCTTCAGGACTTCACTTATGCTGAGCTTAGCGCTGCTCTAAACCGGTTTGCCAATGTTCTGGCGCAGCGAGGGGTGAGGAAGGGCGGCCGCGTGTTTTCGCTGCTCGGCCGTGTGCCCGAGCTTTACATCGCCGCTCTTGGCACACTCAAAAACGGCAGCGTCTTCTCGCCTTTGTTCTCAGCGTTCGGCCCGGAACCGATCAAGGCGCGAATGACAATTGGCGAGGCCCAGGTTCTTATAACATCCGAAGCATTCTACCGGCGCAAGGTCGAGCCGTGGCGTAAGGAACTTAGAACCCTCGAACACGTCTTGCTGACCGAATGTTCGAACAATCCTCCGGCTGGGACAACCGCTCTGGCGGTTGCCATGGCAGCTTCGCCAGACTCATTCGAAACGGTGTGGACCGGTCCCGAAGAGATGGCCCTCTTGCACTTTACTAGTGGTACGACCGGGCGGCCAAAGGGAGCTGTGCACGTTCACGAGGCTGTAGTCGCACACAACGTAACGGGCAGGCTCGCGCTCGACCTCCATGCGGAGGATGTCTTTTGGTGCACAGCAGACCCAGGATGGGTAACCGGCACTTCCTACGGCATCATCTCCCCGCTGACGAATGGCGCGACATTGATCGTGGACCAGGCCGACTTTGATGCCGAACGCTGGTATCGCATCCTGGAAGAGCAAGAGGTCACGGTCTGGTACACGGCGCCGACTGCGATTCGTATGCTAATGAAGGCAGGAGCCGGGATCGCCAAGCGGTTCGATCTGTCCAGGTTGCGCCTGATGGCGAGTGTCGGCGAACCGCTCAATCCGGAGGCCGTCGTTTGGGGCGTAGAGGCCTTCGGCAAGCCCTTCCACGATAATTGGTGGCAGACGGAGACCGGCGGCATCATGATCTCGAATTTCCGGTCGATGGACGTGAAGCCAGGGTCGATGGGCCGTCCGCTGCCAGGCATTACGGCTGGAATCGTTGAGCGGGCCGACCCTGAAACGGTGCGGGAGATTACCGAACCCATGAAAATGGGCGAGCTCGCGTTACGCCCAGGCTGGCCTTCGATGATGCGCGCCTATCTCAACGAAGACGAGCGATACCATAAGTGCTTCCGGGGGGGCTGGTATCTCACCGGCGACCTCGCGATGCGTGACGAGGAGGGCTATTACTGGTTCGTCGGCCGCGCCGACGATGTTATCAAGAGCGCTGGCCATCTCATCGGCCCGTTCGAGGTGGAAAGCGCCCTTATGGAGCATCCGGCGGTTGCCGAGGCGGGCGTAATCGGTATTCCAGACCCGGCTGCAGGCGAAATCGTAAAGGCCTTCGTCGCGCTCAAGGCAGGCTTCGGGCCTTCCGAGGCGCTACGCAAGGAATTGCTTGGCCATGCGCGATCGCGTCTCGGGCCGGCTATCGCACCGAAGGACATAGCTTTCCGCCAGAATCTACCGAAGACGCGCAGTGGCAAGATTATGCGCCGCCTTCTCAAAGCGCGCGAGCTTGGCCTGCCCGAGGGCGATCTTTCGACGCTGGAAAGCGAGGAGCGATGACCGCAGTGATCGATAAGCCTCACCTTACGCGGGAGCACGCGCTTGACCTTCTCAAGCAGATGATCCGTATCCGTGAATTCGAGGCCAAGTGCGCCGAACTCTATACCCAGGAGAAGATCCGCGGCTTTCTTCACCTTTACGACGGAGAGGAGGCAGTCGCGGTGGGCGTCATTCCTGTGCTGGAGAAGTACGACCGGATTGTTGCTACCTACCGGGAGCACGGACAAGCGCTCGTGCGCGGCGTGCCGATGACCGTGGTGCTCGCCGAAATGTATGGAAAGCAAGAGGGTTGTAGCCGCGGGCGCGGCGGCTCGATGCATTTATTCGATCGCGCCACAAATTTTTACGGCGGCAATGCGATAGTGGGTGGGGGCTTGCCGCTTGCTATTGGGCTTGCGCTCGCCGATCACATGCAAGGCAAGGAACTCGTAACGGCCTGCTTTTTCGGTGACGGCGCCGTCGCGGAGGGCGAGTTCCACGAAAGCCTCAATCTGGCGGCACTGTGGGGGCTCCCGGTGCTGTTCGTATGCGAGAACAATCTCTACGCCATGGGCACAGCGCTCGCGATTTCCGAATCGGAGACGGATATTCAACGCAAGGCCAGCGGTTACCGGCTCGCCTCCGAGGCTGTCGACGGAATGGACGTCGTCGCTGTCGAAGCCGCAGCACGGCGCGCAGTGCATGCAATACGCGAAAGCGGCAAGCCCTATTTCCTCGAATGCCGGACCTACCGGCTGCGCGCGCATTCCATGTTTGACGCCCAGCTGTATCGCGACAAAGCGGAGGTCGAAGCCTGGCGGCGAAAAGAACCGATTGTGCGCTTCCAGGGCTGGCTTGAGGCCAGCCGTATGATTCATCCCGAAGAGGTTGAGCTGATCCACCGCGAGGTCGCTGCCGAGATCGCCGAGGCGGTCGCCTTCGCGGAGGCGGCAACATGGGAGCCAGCCGGGGAGCTCACCCATTTTACCTATGCGGAAAGGGCTGCCTGATCGGAAGCGACGCGTCATGACTGAGACAGTCCCAACCGCCTCGATCGAACTTACCTACCGCGAAGCCGTGCGCGAGGCCATCCGCGATGCGCTGCGCCGGGACGAGCGCGTCTTCCTGATGGGCGAGGATGTTGGCCGCTATGGCGGCTGCTACGCCGTAACCAAAGGACTGCAGGCCGAGTTCGGCCCCGAGCGAATTCGCGACACGCCGCTATCGGAGTCCGGCTTTACCGGGGCAGGGATTGGCGCAGCAATGGCTGGCATGCGCCCGATCGTCGAACTGATGACGGTGAATTTCAGCCTGCTTGCCCTGGATCAGATCCTCAATAACGCAGCCACGGTGCGCCACATGTCGGGCAATCAGTTCGGCGTGCCGCTGGTGATCCGCATGGCGACCGGCGCGGGCCGCCAGCTTGCTGCACAGCATTCGCATAGTCTCGAAGGCTGGTACGCGCATATTCCAGGTATCAAAGTGCTAGCCCCAGCGACGCTCGACGATGCGCGCGGCATGTTGTGGACCGCGTTGGAGGACCCGGATCCGGTCCTGATTTTCGAAAACGTTATGCTGTACAATATGACCGGCAGGCTAGCCGCGGATGCCGGTCCTACCAGCATCGGCGAGGCAGCGATCCGCCGCCCCGGCCGCGATATTTCACTCATCACCTATGGCGGGTCTTTGTGGAAGACGCTTGAAGCCGCGACGCTGCTAGCAGGCGAGAACATCGACGCGGAGGTGATCGACTTGCGTTCCTTGCGCCCGCTCGATGACGCAACGATCATGGCATCTGTGAAAAAGACACGCCGGGCTGTAATCATCGATGAAGGGTGGCGCAGCGGCAGCCTGGCGGCTGAAATCTGCACGCGTATCGTTGAGCAGGCGTTTTGGGACCTGGATGGGCCGGTCGGCCGGGTGTGCAGTGAGGAAGTACCAATTCCATATGCCCGGCACCTTGAGATTGCAGCGATCCCGCAGGTACCCAAAATCGTTACGGCGGCGAAAGCCGTGCTTGGGCGGACATAGGGGCGCACCGTGGCCATATTCCGCATGCCCTCCCTTGGCGCCGATATGGAGGCAGGCACGCTCGTCGAATGGCTTGTCAAACCCGGCGACAAAGTTGATCGCGGCAACATCATTGCCGTTGTCGAGACGCAAAAGGGGGCAATCGAAATTGAAGTCTTTAACGCCGGTCAGGTTGAAGAAATCTTGGTAGCTCCGGATACCAAGGTACCAGTTGGAACTCCGCTGGCGCGGATTCGAGGCGAAGGGGAAGCTGCGGTGCCGGCAGAGGCTGTTCCCATTGCACCAGCGCTTACAACCGCAGCGCCCCCCGAAGGTGCTTCGCCTGCAGCACAACGGCCAGTCCCCAAAATGCTTGGGGGGGTAGACGGGAAGCAAGCTTCGCCTGCCGCACGGCGCTTTGCACAAATGCATGGGCTGGATCTTTCTGCGATCAGAGGCAGTGGCCCCAGCGGCGCGATTGTCCTAGCTGATGTTGAGCGGAGCCTCGGCGCGCCCGCGCAAATTGAACAGAGGCGAGTGGCCGGACTTGATCTCGATGCCATGCGCATCGCGATTGCCGCCGCCATGGCGCGCTCGAAACGTGAGATTCCGCACTATTATTTGCAGCATCAGGTTGACGTCACACCATGCGAGGAATGGCTAGAAAAAGCCGATGCTGTGCGCCCGCCTAGCGAACGTCTCTTGATGGGGGCGCTCGAAATCAAGTCAGTAGCGCTCGCAGCGCGGCGTTTCCCAGGCTTTAATGGTTTTTATCAGGGCGGGCATTACGAGCCGTCACCGGCAGTGCATACCGGAGTGGCAATTGCCATTCGCGGGGGCGGATTAGCGGCGCCAGCGCTGCGGGATGCCGATAGGCTTTCGCTTGATGAGCTTATGTCGCGGCTTCGCGATCTCGTTCAGCGCACGCGCGCAGGCCGGCTCCGCAGCTCGGAAATCGCCGATGCGACGATTACGGTTTCAAGCCTCGGGGAGCGCGGGGTCGAGGCACTCTATGGTATCATCTATCCGCCACAAGTAGCGCTCGTGGGATTTGGCAAGGCTGTGCGGCGGCCTTGGGTCGCCGGTGGTGCCATCGTGCCGCGGTCCGTTGTCGCTATAACGCTCTCGGCGGACCATCGGGTGAGCGACGGGCATGCGGGTGCGCTGTTCCTTGCCGAGATCGGTAGGCTGCTACAGGAGCCGGACAAGCTATGAACGAGGATGATATTCGTAAGATTTTGAACGAGGAACTCGGTAACATTGCGCCCGAGGCGGACCTCCAGAAATTGGACTCATCGGCAGACCTCCGGGAGGCGCTCGATATAGACTCGATTGATTTTCTTAATTTTATCACTGCCATCCATCATCGCCTGGGGATCGAGGTTCCGGAACTCGATTACCCCAAGCTTTTTACGCTTGATGGTGCGGTGAGCTATCTCGCCACAAAGCTGAAACGGGCAAATAGTTAAATTGACGGCCTAAGGCACGCCGTCCCTTCGCCGCTCCCGCCGGGAAGGCAGCATGTGTCCGGAGCCGATCCGGAATGCTTTGATAATTATCAAAGCCACCTCAAGCAAATACATCACCATGAGCAAGTGGACCCAGGAATGGAACGAGACGGCCCGGCCTTCCTCTTTAGCAAGCACCGCTCAGGCGATGCAGGCTAGCTCATGTCTACAAATACGCCCACGAATGCTAGAAGCCTGGCCGGGGGTTTCCTGTTGCTCTTTCCATGGCAAAGCTGGTGGGGCAACATTCTGCAAATTTCATTGCCACGTCGTCCCAGGTGCTCCCATGTTGCACAGCGCAGCCAAGCCGCTTATGCTGGAATCATCATTGAGGAATCCATCAACCTTGTGCTTGAGCATCTTCGTTCGTATCCGCGCCGATCTCGCGGACGTGAAGGAAGGCGTTCGCAATCCGCAAGTGCGTGTGACCTCCATCGAGGAGAATATGGGCGGGCTCGAGCTTTGGCACGCGAGGCTGAGGGCCATTATTGAGCCTAAACCCGTTGATGTAATCCCGTTCAAGGCGAGCGCTTAATCATGCCAGACGACCTGCTTGATCGCGTCCTAACGAAACTATGCGAGCTCCTCCCATGCCAGGAAGGCCTCCTGGCCGCGACGTACAAGAAACGCTGCAAGTCTGCCGCTGATGAGATCACCTGGCTGGCAAATATTGTGAGCAGCAAAGTGGAATTGGTTCCCGCTAGCACACCCCGCACAATCAGCCAGCGAGAGGAAAAGGTTCTGCGCAAATTCGCCGGAAGCCTGAAAGCACTCGCCGGCGGGCTTATTTTTTGCGAATCCAACGGGCCCAGCAACCTGCTTTGTAGTACGCTTACCGCTGCCGGCCGGGACCCGGAAGCCATGCGGATGGAACTGGACGGAATGTATTGGAACGTTCTCGCTGCCTGTGCGAACCTCGCCTACCCGGCAGAGCTATCCAGGCAAATTTTGATGGATGCGCTTGGCTGGGTATATTATGACCTGACCGGCGAGCCGCCAAGCAGGCCAAACACAGGCGGCTTCCCTGCGTTCGCCTGCGGCATGTTCGAGACACTGCGGATTGAAACTCCGCCCGGTCATCTGATTCAAAAGACCTGCGAATTCATAAAAAGGGAACTGGAGGCTCGCTTGGGGCGCTGAGAGTGGCAGCCTGGCCGGACGCGGCTTAGCGCGTTGCCGGTCGCGGAGACGGGGCGCCACCAGCAGGTGGTCGCGCATGCGAGGCCGGGTTTGCACAAGCTGGCATGATGGCCGGGCACTGCATCACGCGATCGAGTGACGCAAATAGGCTTCCGCCGCATACCGGCGCATCATTCGCTGACTGTTGAAATAGTACGCGATGCTTCCAATAGCCTGCTTCATCATCCATCGCCAATGCTCTGTTTGACCGTAATAGAGGGGGAGGACGGCAGAACCAAGCTTCTCATATAAGAGCGTCGCATCGTCCCCGGCGGCGCCGGAGCCGATTGCCCATCCGTTGACATTGTCTATGCAGGCCTCAATCCACCAGCCGTCCAGAGTGCTGAGGTTGAGAACACCGTTCAGTGCCGCCTTCATGCCGCTTGTTCCCGATGCTTCCATCGGAGGTAGCGGCGTGTCGAGCCAGACGTCGCTACCGGAAACCAAGGTCTTCGCAAGTTCCATGTCGTAGCCGGGCAAGAACACACATTTCAGCTTGCCGTCCAGCTCACGAGCGATCTGGTGGAGCCGTTCGATGGCTCGCTTCCCCTCATCGTCTTTTGGGTGGGCCTTACCCGCTATGACGATTTGAAATGGATGCCGCGCGGCAAGCGCAGTCAGCCGGCCCAAATCGCTGAACAGCAACAGCGGCCGCTTATATCCGGTCATGCGCCGCGCGAAGCCGAGGATTAAAGCGCTAGGATCGAGAGAGACGCCGGTCATCTCTTTCACCCGGCCGATGAGATCGGCTTTGGCCGCTTGGTGGCATCGCCAAATCTCATTTTCGTCGAGCTGGAGCGCACGGACCAGTATCTCCGGCTCGTGCTGCCAATGGGGGAACCTGTCCTGGTACAGCTTGGCGAAAGACTGGTGCGCCCAGGTGCCGACGTGGATGCCATTTGTGATCGCGTGAATCCGGTAGCCCGGAAACTTATGTTCCGTAGTTTCGGCATGGCGGCGTGCCACGCCATTGATATAACCAGACAGGCTTAAAGCGAGACGAGTCATATTGAGCTTATCGGGACCGGCAAGCCGTTTGAGCTCGTCGAGGATCACGAAATCCGGCAGGGTCCGCTGAAAGAGATCGTAGGAGAATTGGTCGTAGCCGGCCTCGACGGGAGTGTGTGTCGTAAACACGCAATGTTCACGAACCAGCGCGATGTCGTAAGGCGGTATCCCCGGTTCCAGCTCCTCCTCCGGGATGCGATAGCGATTGAGCAGCTCGAGCGTCAGAAACGCAGCGTGCCCCTCGTTGAGGTGGTAGGTGCGGATGTCAAATCCTAAGGCACGCAGCAAGCGCGCCCCCCCGATGCCGAGCACTATTTCCTGTTTGAGCCGATAGCTCTCGTCGCCGCCATAAAGGAAATGTGTAAGCGTTCGATCGTCCTTCTCATTCTGGTCGAAGTCGGTATCGAGGAGAATGATCGGAATCTGGTGGCCGTGCGGGCAAGTATGGATATAGAGCCATGAGCGGATCCATATGGGGCGCCCCTCGATTTCCACAGCCACCATGGCATCGAGAGGGATGCAGAACCTCGCTGGCTCCCACCAGTCGGGCTCCTCGATCTGGCGGCCATCCGGCTCGATCTTTTGCCGGAAATAGCCGGCCTTATTGACCAAAGTCACAAAGACAACGTGCAGTTCGAGATCCGAGCAGGAGCGCGCCGTATCGCCCGCAAGAATACCTAACCCGCCGGAATAAGTGTGCATTTCCGGCCGGACTGCTATTTCCATCGAAAAATAGGCGATGGCCGTGCGTGTCGTAATGGAATTGAGCGGCGTCATGATAGCACCCCGGGCAAGCCCACCGGCAATGGCGGTCAACCTTAACGTATACCGAGGCGCTAGGATAGGGGCCACCGAAACTAATCATGCGCACGTTTGCGCACTCTGTATCCGCTTGGCTTATCCTTTGTGCTGACGCGCTCCTCACAGCGCAGATCAGCGCGCCCAAGTTCGAAACCTGCTTCGTCCGGAGGGAGCCTGACACGGTGTTTGCAGCGATCCCTGACTTTCCGCTACCGCATCCAGAACCTGCCATCGAAGGAGGAACATAAGCAACATATCGCAACGCCCGGTGCTGGCCCCATCCGCCGGTTCTCGCTCCTGCAAAAATTCCTTCGGCTACCGGAGGAGGAGCGGCCTCGTTGATATCATGGACAAAATCTTGGCCCTTGACCCTAAGCCGCCGATGTGGTCTCGGGTACCCCCATGGGTTGCAAGGCTCTCGCCCTCAGCGTTTGTTGCCGTTGGCGCGCGCATCGAGCGTTGCCCAAAATTTCTGCTGCTGCCAGTTGGGCAGGATGAGGCGTCCACAATTACATCTTCTTTGCTAACGCCTAGCGCCTGGAGCGACTGGTCAACCGGGCAAGGAGGTACCTTTGCTTATTGGTTGCGCCCGGGGCGCTGTGTGCCTAGCAGGCTGGAACTGTCGAAGAGTAGCTTAACAAGCTCCTTCCCTCGAGGCGTTTTTGCGGTAAAGCTTTTATAAAGTGGCATGCTCGCCAGCACGAACGCTAGGAGGTCCACGTCATTTACAGTCATCTTTGCCGAAAGCTCTTCGACGAGCGATGCGTCTAGCTTTTCGCCTTCGGCCAGCGCCCAATCCTGCATCTCTTCGGCCGTTGCCGTCAGCACCTGTTGCACTGCCGGATCAAGCTTAGCAAAGTGCTCCTCTTTAACGGTTAAGTAGGCGGGCATATAGGTGTGCCGCGTCAGCGATAGGTATTTTTGGACTTCGTAAAGCCGCCTGTTCTTGATCACGATGAGGGGGGCGTGCTGGCCATCAAGCTCGTTGTGCTTCAACAGCATATAAGCGGCATCAAGATTTAGAGCTTGCGGCTCCGCCCCGAATGCACGGAACATAAGGTCCTCGCTTGAGCCGGGGTTGACACGAATCTTAAGGCCTCGCAAATCCGAGGGGTTGTTTATGGGACGAACATTGTTCGTCACATGGCTGAAGCCTGTTTCCCAGAGCCCAAGCAGACGGAAGCCCTTTTGTTTCAACGCCGGTTGAAGGTAGTCCCTTACCAGCGTCTGCCGCACTTCCCTAATATGAGCGCGGCTAAGAACAATATAGGGTAGCTCGAAGGCAGCAAACTCTGGCGCGATGGAAGGCATTATTTGGCCAAAGAGCACCATTTGCGTCTCACCGCGCTCAAGTTGCCCAAGCATATCAGCTTCTGTCCCCAGTTCACCGGCCCGGTAAACTTTAACGATCGCACGGCCTGCAAGCTTCTCATTCACGCGTTTTGCATATTCTTCTGTGGTGAGCCAGTAGATGGACCCTTTCGGATCGATATGCCCTAATTTCAACTCTGGGGGGTCCTCGGCGGCCTGAGACGCGCTAAAGAGGCCAATTATGCAGAGCGATGCAAGCAGCACACGGCTAAAAAACCCCATGTCAGTCCCCCAATGAACGGCTCCGTTCGGGTTTCTTGCCTCTTTGCGTGGCTTAGTAAAGTTTTTTTGGCGCTTGCAAGCGGTGTGACAGCCCCTGCTGGGTTAGCGGTGCCAGACACATACTACTTTTCTCAAACTCTCACGCTTGGACAAATCCTCGCCGTTTTTTAGATAATATTTAGCGGGCGGGGCAGCGCTCCTCATTCGTAAGGCCGGAAGGGGAAGCTAATCGTGCCTTGGGGGGGGCGATCTATGAGCATTTCTCGCCGAAAGTTCGTTGCGGGCGTTACAGCTACTGGTGTCGTATCGCTTGCTTCTAGTTTTCCATCTCCTGCTCTCGTGAAGAACGCGCCTCTTAGGATCGGCATTCTTACGCCGAAGGTTGGGGCGGCAGCGACCGTTGGCGAATGCGGTTTGCGGGGGGCCCAATGGGCGATGGAACAGGTCAATAAGGCCGGTGGCATCGCTGGACGGCAAGTCGAGTTCGTGATCGAGCAGGAGACCAACCCTCAAGGTACTATCCAAAACCTGCAGCGCCTCGTCGAGGAAGAGAAAGTGGACTGCGTTCAGGGCATCGTCTCGACCGGAAATTCGATGCATGTCGCACCCGTCGCGGAGAAGATGAAAGCGCTGCTGATTTTGTGGGACGGCACCACCCAGAACGGCGTCAAGGATACCATGCCCGACGCACGGTATATTTTCAAGAGTACTGACAATGAATGCGAAGCCGTTATGGCGTCATTGCTTACTGTAAAGTATTATAAAGGAAAGTTTAGAAAAATTGCGGGGATGAACTCTGATTATTCCTATGGCCGCAATACCTGGGAAGCCTTCAAACAAATCCTCACGCGCTATGGCGTCGAATTCCAGGTCGTTGCCGAACTCTGGCCCCGCATCGGGGTCACGCCCAGCGAACTAATTCCCTATGTGGAGAAGCTTACGCAGGCTAAGCCCGATCTCATCTTTTCGGCGATGTCGTTTGCCGATTTGCCCGACTTCATGAGCCAGGCAGCGGCGGGACTACCGAAACACGTAAAGTACGTGCTGCCAGAAGGGGCCTGGCAAATCAACAAGCTCAAGAAGAGTTTCACGCCCGAAGGAACCATTCTCGGCTGGAATACGCTCTATTTCGCCAATCCGCACGCGTCGGCACTGCAAAAAGAATTCGTGCACTATTATTTCGATCGCTTCAAGGAAGCGCCGCACTCGGAAGCCGATCGCGCCTATTTCGCTTTCGCCGCTTACAAAGCGGGTGTGGAGGCCGCTCATAAGAAGCTGGGGAGGTGGCCCTCGACCGAGGAGATCATCGATGACATACCTGGCCGGGAGATTGTGGGACTTGGAGGAAACGGACGGTACCGGGCCGACAAGATCGCGGAGCAGATGTTCTATCAAGGTCCGACGACGAACAAGAACCGCTACGAGTTCCCGACCCTGTCGGCCTTCGAGGCCTATCCCGCGAGCGAGTTGCAGAAGCCGTCAGGCGATGACTTTTGGGATTGGATCAAGACAGCGCCGCTGCCTCTTTGAAAAACATTGGGCGGACGCTCCAAACAGACATTTGCGCCATTGGCAGCCGCAGCGCGCCCGCGCTAGCGGTTGCGGGGCGTTACAGCAATGGCCCGCCCCAAGGAGCGGATCGGGCGCCCCCAGTTGAAAACGAGGAAAAGCCCCAAAAGCGACACGGTACAAAGGGGTAAGCCGAGGAACCACCGTTCGCGCCTGCGGGCTTTCTCCCGTAAGACGCCGAGCACAAAAAGCTCTCCGCGTGTCATCTCGCTGAATGACTGCTGATATGACGCAATCCGCCGCACTTCTTCGTCATCGAGCGGTGCAGCTCCGTAGCGCGCC
>JBKQOR010000099.1:0-18757 GCA_052145435.1 Rhodomicrobium sp.
GCATGTTTCGAGCAGCTCGCTAAAGCGAGCTTTTGCATCCTGCACGGGCCAGCTCTTCATTTAGACACCCTTCTGACTAGTCTTAAAGCTGGTCAGAGTTCGAGCCGTTGTCAAGAAAGCGCTCGCGTCTCAGCTGGAAAACAGCTCGGAGATAGCAACTGTGAGGCCGGGTGGATCGAGCGTCAGCGAGCCTTCCGACACAATGCGCGGCAATTGCTCGTGCCCATCGCCCCGCGCGTAATGAAGCACCAGGCGCCGCTCCGGGTCCGCAACGAGATAGTGCTGCACGCTCGGCAAGCTGAAATAGCCCCGGCGTTTGTAGCCCATATCCTGAGCGGCGGAAGACGCGGACAGCACCTCGACCACGATAACCGGGTTTGGAACCTCCAGAGAGCTTCCCGGAACCCGCTCGCCACAATAGACGAGAGCATCGGGCTCGAAAGCGGTATCGTCCTCGATCCGGACCGTGGCTCCGTCCATTAATGCCGAGCATTTAAGACCGGCTTGTGCTATCGCGTTCCGCAGCGCCACGTAAACGTTGCCTTTGACGCTTACATGCGCGATCCGCTCCGATTGCTGCATGACGATCTCGCCGCCGAACAGCTCGAAGCGGCCGCGCTCCTGGCCTTCGGCCCAAGCGAGGAATTCGTCCACCGTAATCGCGGGCTTTGACGCGGTTTTCATGACGCTATCATAAACGTGAAGCCTCGCAAAACCAAGGGGCTCCAACCTTATATATATGGAATGAACACCTGCGGAGAACGTGTGCAGAGGGCAAAAACATGCTAATCGATGTGAGCGTGCGCCTTTCTAGCTTGAGAAAAAACAATGGACGGTAGTTGGATCGATCGTTTTCCGGCCCTCAAACAGTTACCGCAGGTTGTACGGCAGCGCTTAGAAGCGGAAAGCCGGATCGTCGCGCTGCCCGAGGGAACGCGCATCTTCGGAGCGGGCCAATCGCCCGCGAATTTCTTGCTGCTGCTCGAAGGCTCGATCCGCGTGCAGCAAGTTTCCGAAAGCGGACGCGAGATCATCCTCTACCGCGTCGCCTCTGGAGAGAGCTGCGCGCTCACAACCGCCTGTCTTATGGGCCACGACCATTATCAGGGCGAGGGCATCGCGGAGACGCCGATCGAGGCCGTTGCGATTCCGCGCGACACATTCGACGATCTGATCGCGAATTCCTCCGTGTTCCGCCGCTTCGTATTCAACGCCTTCAGTGCGCGCATCACCGATCTTTTCCGGGTCATCGACGAGATTGCCTTTGCGCGCATCGATGTGAGGCTAGCGCAGAAACTTTTGCAGCTCAAAAACGCAAAAGGCGAGATCGAGGGGACCCATCAGCAGCTCGCCGTCGAGCTCGGCACCGCACGCGAGGTGGTCAGCAGGCATTTAAATGAATTTCAGCGGCGCGGCTGGCTGAAAAGCGGACGCGGCGTGATCACGATCGTACAGGAAAGTGCCCTTCAAGACCTTGTGAGGGCAGCGTAATAATTTTGGCAGTTCCGTGACAAAGTTACAGACGAAATGCCGCACCCAGGTTAATTGTACGTTTTCTAACCAGGAGGAATCGCCATGAGCAAGAATGTTGGAGTTATAGATCGCATCCTGAGGATCATCGTAGGCAGTGTGCTTATCGCTTGGGCCTATATCCATCCAGACGCTTGGTGGGCTTGGATTGGGGTGGTTCCAGTTTTGACGGCGCTTGTCGGCTATTGCCCGGCTTACGGCATTGTCGGCATGAGCACCTGCTCCCGGACCTGAGCAGCGCCCGCTTAGGTGGCGGCGCAGGCGGCCTGCTCCACCACCCGATTTGCTTTACTTGCTGCGCCGGATCTGAATCGCGCGGCTGTTGCGGTTAAGTTCTTTATCGAGACTCGTCTGTTCGCCCATCATGAGATGCCGGCGAAATCGGACGGTGTCGCTATTTTTTTCTACCCCCCCCTTAAACGTCAATACGCTGAAAGCTTGCCGCGAACGCTTCCCCGTGCGACGCTAGTACCGGAAGGCCGGACCGCTGGAGCGTCGCCGCTGGTCTTGAGGATTAGGCTCATCCATGCGGAAACGGAGTCGCGCTGAGATGTGCATCGAGAGTCCTATGGAAGAGACCGGAGGGCACTTAGCGGGTGCGTACGTAAGCATTGCGGGAGGGCACCTCTCGTGACCGCGCCGCTCGAAGGCCAGATCCGTATCGAGCTGACGGCCTGCGGCGGCAAAGGGGCTGTGCGAATCGAAAACACCAGGCCGCTCCAAATCTCGGGCCGGTTTTCGGGGCGAAGCCCTTCTGAAGTTGCAAACCTTGTCCCACTTGTATTTTCGATTTGCAGTGCGGCCCAATCCGCGGCCTGTGCTGAAGCCTTGGAGTGCGCGCTCGCGACTGGGCTGGCTGGGCGCGCCGGCGCAATCCGCGCGCTCCTCACACTGAGCGAAACAGCGCGCGAGCACGCTTTGCAAGTGCTGCACGGCTGGCCACAGTGCCTGAGGGCACCGCAACCGGCGATGGCTTCCGCCTCGATCAAGCAGCTGCTTATCCTCGGCCGCGAGTTGAGCCGTTGCCTCGGAGCGGGGGCGGCCCAACCTTCGACAGAACGAAGCGCGATCGAGTCCGCTGGCCTGGGAGGTCTAATAGCAGAGCTGAACGCGCTTCTTGGCGAAGCCATCTATGGTGAGCTGCCTGCGGAATGGCTTGCGCGCTGCGATTTCGAGGACCTCTCTCTCTGGGCGCAGCGAAACGAAACGCCGGCCCAGACTATCATCGAATACCTCGTTCACAGCGGCATGGCAGATGCCGGTGCAGCGGATATCGCTCCGCTTCCGCCAATGGATCGGGGAGAGTTGCAAACTATTCTCCTAGGCGCGAACGCAGCGGCTTTCGCCGCCCAGCCGGAATGGGAGGGACGGCCCCGGGAGACGACTCCGCTCAGCCGGGTCCTAGACCGCTGCCTCGTCGTATCCGTGAAAGACCGCTATGGCTATGGGCTTCTGGCGCGAATGGTGGCTTGCCTTACCGAGCTTGCGGAAATTCCGGGGCGCATGCATTTGCTTGCCGCCACGCTCGAACTCGAAAGGCAGGACGCGCCACCGGCCGTGCCGCGCAAGAGCGGCACTGGCGTCGGAATTGCCGAGGCCGCGCGCGGGCGCCTCGTTCACGCGGTGGAGATTGCGGACGGGCTCGTTCAGCGCTATCGCATTCTCGCACCAACCGAATGGAACTTTCATCCCGATGGCGCAGCGGCACGCGGCTTGGCGAGCATCGCACTCGCGGCGCCTCAGCATCGCGAGAAACTGGCGCGCCTCTTTATCGCGGCCGTCGACCCCTGCGTCGGCTATGAGCTGAGACTGTCCTGATGCACGAAATGTCTCTATGCGAAAGTGTCGTGCAGATGCTGGAGGAGCAGGCCGCCGTTCATTCCTACACGCGTGTCAAGGCAGTCTGGCTCGAAGTCGGTCCGCTCGCAGGCGTGGAGCCGGAGGCGATGATGTTCTGTTTCGATGCGGTCACGCGTGGTACGCTTGCGGAGAATGCACGCTTTGAAATCGTTCACACACAGGCTAAAGCCTGGTGCATGGAATGCAGTAAAAACGTGGCGATTACGAACCGTTTCGACAGTTGTCCGGATTGCGGCAGTCACCAACTGCAGATCACGGGCGGCGACGAGCTAAGAATAAAACAAATGGAGGTCGACTGATGTGCGCTGTTTGTGGATGCGGGAAGGGCGAGACGCGCATCGAGGCAGGTGCTGGAAAGCCCAATGGAGCCAGTGCCAGCGAAGACAACGCTCACGGCCATGACCGTCCGCACGATCATGCCCACGATCACGAACATGCCCATGAGCACGAGCACGATCATGACCACCATCACGGCCACGATCACGGGCATGAGGCGGGCCAGTCCCGCATGGTGCAGATCGAGCAGGACATCCTCGGCAAGAACAACGCGTTTGCCGCCGCCAACCGCGCGCGTTTCAACGCGGCGGGCATTCTCGCCCTCAACCTCGTCTCAAGCCCCGGCTCCGGTAAGACCTCGCTGCTTGTGAAGACCATCGAGCACCTCAAAGGCGAGCTTCCGCTGGCTGTGATCGAGGGCGATCAGCAGACCACGAACGACGCGGACCGCATCCGCGCGACGGGCGCGCCCGCGATCCAGATCAACACGGGCAAAGGATGCCATCTCGATGCGCATATGGTGGGGCACGCCGTGGACCATCTCGAGCCCCAGCCAGGCTCGGTGCTGTTCATCGAGAATGTCGGCAATCTCGTCTGCCCCGCCCTTTTCGATCTTGGCGAGGCCCATCGCGTGGTTGTTTTGTCGGTGACGGAGGGTGAGGACAAGCCGCTCAAATATCCCGATATGATTGCGAGCTCGCAGCTCATGCTGATCTCGAAAATCGATCTTTTGCCGCATATCGATTTCGACGTAAACGCGCTCGTGGCCAATGCACGGAAAATTAGTCCCGGCATTAAGGTCTTGAAAGTGTCGGCGCGCACCGGCGAGGGCATGGAGGCTTGGGCGAGCTTCATCCGCTCGGCACGCGGCCTAGTTCTAACCGGCCGCGAGGATCTCGAAGCGCGGGTTTGAGCACCTAGGGCGATCTCCGGCGGCCCTCACCCCAGCCCTCTCCCGACCCGCGTCCGCTAGCGGATGCGGGGGTTCTGAGTTGCAAGCTCGCCAAGGCGAGCTTGCTGGGAGAGGGAGCAGGCTGAGCCCGTTGCAACATCGTCCCCTCTTCCCTCCGCGGGAGAGGGGCAGGGTGAGGGGGCCGGATCAAGCATAAGCATGGTTTGTGCGGTTGCTTCGGAGGATCTAGTGAGCGGTGCAGACAGCGCGAGCGCGCCCGGCGTTTCCATCCGGGTCCGCGGGCTCGTTCAAGGCGTCGGCTTCCGTCCCACGGTTTGGCGGCTCGCCCATCGCTTTGGCCTGTCGGGCGAAGTGCTGAACGACGGTGAGGGCGTTCTCATCAACGCGTGGGGCCCCGCAGCGGCGCTCGCCGAATTCGAAGTTGCGCTCTCCACCGAAGCGCCGCCGTTGGCCCGTGTCGATTCTATCGAATGCACGCCGCTCGAAACCCGCTCCGGCGGCGCTGCCTTCCGGATTGTCGAAAGCCACAGGGGCGCGGTGAGAACCGGCATCGCCGCGGACGCCGCAACCTGCCCCGCCTGCCTCGCCGACATGCGCGACCCCGCCAACCGGCGCTACCGTTATCCGTTCACCAACTGCACCCACTGCGGGCCAAGGCTGTCGATCGTGCGCGCGATCCCTTACGACCGCGCAACGACGAGCATGGCGAAATTCGCCATGTGCCCCGCCTGCCTCGCCGAATACCGTGATCCCGCCGACCGCCGCTTCCACGCGCAGCCCAATGCCTGCCCCGAATGCGGCCCGAAAGTTTGGCTGGAGGGGGCTGCGGGATCGCTGGCGGACACCTCGGCGTATCGCGATGCGATAGAGGCCGCCGCAGCGCTTATCGCTGCCGGAGAGATTGTCGCGATTAAGGGCATCGGCGGATTTCACCTCGCCTGCGACGCCTGTAATCCGGGCGCGGTTAGCCGGCTGCGAGAGCGCAAGTCACGCTTCGGCAAGCCTTTCGCGCTCATGGCGCGCGATTTGGCGATTGCCGCAGAGTACGCGGAGATTGGCGAGGCGGAGCGGACGCTGCTGACGGGCGTTGCCGCGCCCATCGCGATCTTGAAATCGAGGCCCGGAGCAGCGCCGCCGCTAGCGCCCGGCATTGCGCCCGGCCAATCGACGCTTGGCTTCATGCTGCCCTATACGCCGCTACACCACCTTCTGTTGGAGAATTTCGGCCGCCCGATCGTGCTCACCTCGGGCAACCGCAGCGACGAGCCGCAATGCGTCGATAACGAAGAGGCCCGCGACCGGCTCTCAACCATTGCCGATTATTTCTTGATGCACGACCGCGATATCGTGAACCGTCTCGACGATAGCGTCGCGCGCGTCATGGCGGGTGCGCCGCGGCTCCTTCGCCGGGCACGGGGCTACGCGCCAACTCCGCTTCCGCTGCCACCGGGCTTCGAAGATGCGCCGGCGGTGCTCGCAATGGGCGCCGAACTGAAATCCACTTTTTGCCTTGTAAAGGATGGGCAAGCCATCGTCTCGCAGCACATGGGCGACTTGGAGGAAGCAGCAACGCATGCGGATTACCGCCGGAATTTGGAGCTTTACCGGAACCTTTTCCGCTTCCAGCCGCAGCTTGTCGCGGTGGATGCCCATCCCGATTACATCTCCACGAAATGGGGCCTAGCCCTCGCGGAGGATGCCGGCATTTCCCCGGTCACGGTGCAGCATCATCATGCCCATATTGCTGCGGCACTCGGCGAGCACGGCGTACCGGTTTCGGCCCCGCCCGTCATCGGCATTGCGCTCGACGGCCTCGGCGTCAGCGAGGATGGCGAGCTATGGGGCGGCGAGTTTCTGCTCGCGGATTACCGGAGCTATCGCCGGCTCGCTCATTTCGCGCCGGTCCCTCTGATCGGGGGCGCCAAAGCCATGCGCGAGCCCTGGCGCAATATGCTCGGCCAACTTCACACTTTCCTCGGCTGGCAGAACGTCCGGGCGCACTACGAAGGGCTCGACGCCGTTCTACGCCTTGAGCGGAAGCCTCTCGAAACCTGCCTGCGCATGATGGAGCGCGGCATCAATTCGCCGCCATCGTCCTCGGCGGGCAGGCTTTTCGATGCGGTTGCGGCGGCGCTTGGGCTTTGCTTCGACGCCGCGTCCTACGAAGGGCAGGCGGCGATTGAGCTGGAGGCGCTCGCGCAAGGCGCGATGGCGGAAACCCGCGAGGGCTATGGCGCGGCCTTGGTGCCTGCCGGCCCGGCGCGGCTCGATTTGACGCCTTTTTGGACGGGGATTCTGAATGACCTCGCCGCCGGCATCGATGCGGCCGTCATCGCCGCACGCTTCCATCGGGGCCTCATTGAAATTGTGTCCGCTACCGCTCAAGGCCTCGCTACGGCCCATGGCTGCGAGGCGGCCGTCCTCACGGGAGGCGTCTTCCAGAACAAGATCTTGCTCGAAGGCGTGAGCGAGCGGCTCGCGAGCCTGAAGCTGAAGGTGCTCGCGCCAGCCTCCTTTCCGGCCAACGACGGCGGCATTTCGCTCGGTCAAGCGCTGATCGCCGCAGCGCGCTTCCTGCATACCCAAACTATTGCAACGCGCGCCGTCTCTTGATAGGAATGGCGCCAGCGGATTTGAGAGTGACAGAGCGGCAGTTGCCGGCTAAATATCTCGCTCGCGATTTTCCGCGCTTTCCTGCCTGGAGGGGTGCCCGAGTGGCTAAAGGGGACGGACTGTAAATCCGTTGGCTAAGCCTACGTTGGTTCGAATCCAACCCCCTCCACCATCAATCCCGTGAAATCAACTGGTTATTCGAAACGGTGGGTTTGTCTCATCCTATTGCCGCTTGCGGTTTCGCGCCTCTGAGCTCACCGCCCGCCTTTGGATTAACCCGGTGGACGGCCCGCCTCCGCAAGGATAGCTTCCCCGCAAAGGGCTGCAAAGGCAGCGCTGTCAAACGAGAAAGGAAACGCCGTGATTTTCGAGATTGCGGAGATAGAGGTGAAGGCTGGCGAGGAGGCCGCGTTCGAGGCCGGCGTTGCCAAAGCCGTTCCGTTATTCCAGCGCGCCAAGGGATGCCGCGGAATGGAGCTGCAGCGCTCGGTCGAGACGCCCTCGAAATACCGGCTTGTCGTCAAGTGGGAGACGATTGAGGACCATATGGTCCATTTCCGCGGTTCCGAAGACTTTCAAGAATGGCGGAGGCTGGCGGGGCCGCACTTTGCTTCGGCGCCGGTGGTGGGCCACACGCATACAGTGCTCTCTGGCTTTTGAGTCAATTTAGGATATTCTCATTCACTCAGCGTTACTGCGAGGGCGTCATGGCTATTCCTTTTATACCCCTTCTGCTGGCTAAGGTAGTCGGGAAGCTTGCATTTAAGAAAGCGGTTGCTCATCACGCCGCCCACCACACGCTTGGGCGGAAAATTGCCAAGGAGGGGATCCAGAAAGCTGTAAATACAGCGGTTGACCACGCCTCGCAACCCAGTGACGCGAAAGCCAGCGAGACCAGCTAGGAAAGACATCATGCGCTGCCTGCGCGGCGGCGTTGGGTTCGCCACTCAAAGCGAAACGTTACCCGCAACGCCGATATTGCGGAAGGCCTCCGACCCGCCCTGGGTGAGATCGTGGCCGGTAATTTCATCGCCCATGAGCGCACGGATGCCGCCCTTCTTTGCGCCCGAGATCATGTTCATCGCGATGAACGCGTAGCCCGAATCGGAGTTCGAAACCCCGATACCGGCGGCTGTGCCGTCGATCTTGTTGGTCATGACCGTCAGCATTCCAAGCCGGGTGGGACCACCGAGACGCAGGCCGAATTGGCCTGGTCCGCTCACGAGATTGTTCGTAACCACGCCGTCACCCTCGACCCAGATCGCGGCCTTGGCGCAAGCTTGAGCCCTGTTGCCGGCCACGAACAAGCCAGTGCCTGAGCAGACAATGCCATCGCCGCCGCTCGATAGGACCCGGCAATCGCAAACGGTGAGGTTGCGGCACTCGCGCGCTAAGAGGGCCGTCCCCGAAAAGCTTAACCCCCTCAGGCTGACATCCTGAGCGTTGGAACTCTCGAACACTGGCGATCCGGGCGGCGCGGTTAGTATTGTAAGCCCCGGAACGCCAAACACGGCAGCCCCGGAAGGAAGCTGAAGCTTTGAAAAAAGGAAGCGGCCCGCTGGAAAGACAATAGGCTGGCCGGCCGCGGCCAGCTCGCCGATGGCCTTTTGCATAGCAGGCGACTGGTCGCCCCAGATGCCCGGCTCAATCCCCCATTCGGCGAGGGCCTTGCCGTAGCCGCTCAAAATACCGGGCGCAGCCTCAGCGGCGCTAACGCCAAAGAGCGCGGCGGTCATTCCGCCCAGTTCCATGAAATGCCTGCGATCCATGGCTCCCGTATCCTCCCCGATTGCCGTTGCCGCCCCGCTTCGCGAGTAGCACAGCCTGAGCGCTCGCGCGAATGAGAACCAACGCCCCCGCCGCCGCGCCTTCCAGCGTCATGAGCGGCCGGACGCCCGCATCCATGCCGAGCGCCGGCATATGAATGAAGCTCACAAGCGCGCCGTCCGCGCGTGCATCCGCCAGGCTCCAATAGAACAGCGCATTGCAGAGATAGCGTCCGGCGTTCCTCGATAGCTGCGCCGGAAACCCGCTTTGCCGGAGCGCCATCAGAAGTGCGTAAGGCGGCATCGTTGCATGCAATATGCGCTGTCCCGAAAGGTCGAGAGGCTTTCCGGGCCGGACATAGCCTGCATGATCTTGCCTTGGGCCGCTCATGTTGACGGCGCGCGTTTCGATCTCGAAGCCGCTTGCCCGTTTCGAAACCCCGAAGTGCAAAATTGCGTGCGGCCTTACCTCGGCGGCCGCCTCACGCGCGACGCTTCTCGCATCGGCCCAGACGACCGGAACGATCCCGGTAAAAAGCTCGATCCCGGGAGCGGCAGGGGATCGCGCAAGCGCTTTCATCATGGCTGCGGAAGCGTTTTCCGGCGTTCCGGGGAACGGGCCGAAGCCCGTCACAAGCACACGCACCGAAGGCACCGCTCTGGAGATCATGCGCATCCTGAAATGAGCGAAGCCGCTTCGTCGGCGGCGACAGAAGGCGGCATGATGCCAGCGCGCACATTGCGTTCCAGCTCCGCGATTTTGGCCGCCGCCGCCTCGTTCGATAGAAACACCTGGCGCATCCGGTCCTCGATCATGGCGTGCATCCAGCGTACATCCTGCTCGCGGCGCCTGGCCTCGAACTCGCCGGTTGCTTCGAGCGCGGCGCGATGGCGGATTACGTTGGCCCAAAGCTCATCCAGGCCGCGCTCTTCGCGCGACGAGATCGTGATTACCGGCGGCTTCCACGATGCGCTTGGCGGCGTGAGGATGTGGAGCGCGGCCTTGTAATCGCCAGCCGCGGCCCGGGCCGGCCCTTCGTTTCCGCCATCGGCCTTGGTGATCGCGATCATGTCGGCAAGTTCCATGACGCCTTTTTTGATGCCTTGAAGCTCATCGCCGCCGCCCGCCAGCATGAGGAGGAGGAAGAAGTCCACCATGCCTGCAACGGTGATTTCCGATTGTCCCACGCCCACGGTCTCGACAAGCACGATGTCGAAGCCCGCCGCTTCGCACAACAGAATGGTTTCGCGCGTCGTTCGCGCCACCCCGCCGAGCGTGCCGGAGGAGGGCGAGGGTCGGATGAACGCGTTCGGGTCGGCCGCAAGGCGCGCCATGCGGGTCTTGTCGCCAAGAATGGCCCCGCCGGAGCGGCTCGAAGACGGGTCGACCGCGAGCACCGCGACGCGGTGGCCCCGGCCCGTGAGATCGCTTCCGAGGCTATCGATTAGCGTCGATTTGCCCACGCCGGGAACGCCAGTTATGCCGATGCGGTGCGAGCGCCCCGCCGCTTCGTTGAGGAGGGTTAACAGCTGGCGCGCCTGCACCCGGTGCTCCGGTTTGCGGCTTTCGATCAGGGTGATCGCGCGCGCGAGCGCCACGCGGCTGCCGGCGCGGACTTGCTCCGCCAGCGCGGCCGTGTCCTTGCTTGCGTCTTGTCCGTTGGCGGGGTTCTCGATTCCCATGCGCAAGGATTAAGAGAGGCCGGCCTTTGGCACAAGAGCGATCACATCTCCTCGCTTGGATGGACGAGGGGCAAAAAAATTAAGGCAGCAAAAAAACTGCGCAGCACTCCAATTGCGATTGTTTAGGTGCTAAACTCTCATCAATGATCATAACTACTTATTTAGATGAGAGCGGCACGCACGAGTCTTCCCCAATCAGCGTGATGGCTGGCTATGTGGGAACAGTGTCTGAGTGGCAGCAATTGCAGCATGCTGGTCTGCCCTGCTAAAGGAAGCTGGAGTGCAACGCTTTCACGCCGTAGAATTGTTCAAAAGCACCAAACAATTCAAGCGTTGGAAACCTCAAGACGTGAATAAATTTGCTGTTTTATTGGATCAGGTAATCGCAAAGCATCTTAAACTCGGATTCGCTGTGGTCATTCGTGACGATGACTATAAGGCCCCCTACAAGGAAAGTTCGAACCCCAGGCGTTCGCGGAAGGACAGCAAATACAGCCTCTGCTTTCGAGCCTGCCTGAATTTTGTGCCCTCGTTTATTGCCGATGAGCTGGCGGCGGCTGGGCAAACGAATCTGTCTCAAGAAACAACCATGAATTTCGTGCTGGAGGATGGACATAAGAATGTCGGCGATGCCCGGAGGCTCTTCAACCTCTACAAGGATTGTGCATCGGCAGAATGGAACCAATTTGTTGGAACATTTGACGTTGTGAAAAAGGAAAGTCCAGGCGCGCAGGCAGCTGACTTCCTATCGTATTGCGTTTACCGTAATGAAATCTGTGAACATGGCCGACAACCATCAATCATAGAGCAATCGTCCTACACTGCTGACGCGGCTTTGGTTGCGAACACAGATCTGTTCCGGCCAACGCGCCAGACAGCGCCCATGCTTTTTCGTATCCCTGTTGGTCGAGAGCAACTAAAGACGCTTAATCAGAATGGGACTGCCCGGCAATCTAAAGGGAATGCGGGGAGCGCAAGATAATAATTCGGCTTGGGATACCCCAATGGCAATTGCATGTAGTTTGGTTGGCGACCCTAAAACCTTTCTCTGTTAACAACCATGCAGCACTGCTTGCCTAAGATGCAACTTCCGCGCTAACAGTTTAGATAGTCGGCTTGGCTGAGGGGAAGGGGCTTAAGCCATGCTCGCGTTGTTGAGAACGATATTATTGTGGGAGCGCAAAAGAGTTTGCTGATATTGTTGCCATGCAGGACAAATTATTGATCTCACCAGAGCAAGATGTATCATTCCAATTTCATCTGGCAGAGTATAACAGCCTTAGAACTGAGTTGCTCTCTAAAATCAAGGCCGTTGATGATGCAATGATTCAATCATCGATTGCTAACGCTGTAGCAATCTCATTTATTGCTACACAATTCAAGATTAACGCACACGTCCCAGAAATGTTGTTGATTGCGTCTTCTACACCCATTATAATTACTTTGCTATTTTGGATTTTGTGCAATCAGCGACGAGGCAGTCAACTTCGCATTTCAGGCTATTGGTCGAATTGGAAAAGCGCTATGCGCTTAATGGATTGGGGTGGCTACAGGCTCCATGGCGATCCAAAAAGCGGGCTATATTCACAGCTAGGTTATATAATCTTGTTTTCATTGCCCAGATTCTGCTTTCCTTGGGAATGCTATACGTGAGCATAGACAAGATTGGCATAATCCATTTGGATCCACCGAAAAGTAGTGCTCCTAGGGGATTACCGCTCAGGGATTTTGCACGATAAAAAAGAAGGCGTTGTTCAAGGTTGGTAGAAGCTTGGTAAATAGCTGCGGCGCTCGCTACTCACGCGAACCATTGCACGCTCGCTGTGCTTGGGTTCTCCCGAAAACCGCCCCGGCAAAGGCAGGCGCGCGAGTAGCGAAGCTATTTTTTCACACGCTCCTGCGCGGGAATGACGAAAGAGCGGTCAAAACTCCCCAGAAGTAGTGGTCCGGAAGGGTCCCAGGCAGCTTCTTCTGCCCGCTAAGAGACGGCCGGACATATTTGTTCTTTGCGAGAGCGATGGAACTGCGTTTTCCGCAGAAAATTTGAGCGCAGCCGCCGGCGCAGCTCAAATCTTTGCCCTCGAACGCCGAACTTGCGGCGCTATAGGAACGGGCGCAAAATGCGGCTTCCGGCGAGACGAAGGTTTGACCGGAGGAACAAAACATGAACATCTTGGGCTTCGCAACAGAAGCGGTGGGACAATCGGTAAGCGCAGGAGCGGCCAAAGAATTAGCCGCACAGTTGCGCGGGACTTTGCTCAACGAGCGCGACTCTTCCTATGACGAGGCGCGGAAAATTTGGAACGCTATGATCGACCGCAGGCCCTGTCTCATCGCGCGATGCGCGGGTGCGGCCGATGTCGCCGCGGCGATCCGTTTTGCGCGGGAAAACGGGCTACCGGTGGCGGTTCGTGGCGGAGGGCACAACATTGCAGGCAGCGCAGTCTGCGACGGCGGCCTTGTCATCGATCTATCGCAGATGAAGGCGGTGCAGGTGGACGCCGCAACGAAGCGTGCGAAGGTCGAGCCCGGAGCAACGCTTGCAGATGTCGACAAAGCGACTCAGGCCTTCGGCCTCGTTTTGCCCACGGGAATAAACTCAACCACCGGAATTGCCGGTCTAACGCTGGGTGGCGGATTCGGCTGGCTCACCCGCAAGTTTGGCCTGACCTCGGACAATCTGCTGTCTGCGGATGTCGTGACGGCCGGTGGTGAGCAAGTGCGAGCGAGCCCGTCCGAGCACCCGGACCTGTTTTGGGCGCTGCGCGGCGGCGGCGGAAATTTCGGCGTGGTTACCTCTTTCGAATTCCAGCTTCACGAGGCTGGCCCGCAGGTGCTATCCGGACTCGTAGTCCACCCGTTCGGCGACGCGCTCACGGTTCTCAAAGGATACCGGCAGGCGCTCGAAACGGCGCCTGACGAGCTAACCTGCTGGGCGGTTATGCGAAAGGCACCGCCGCTGCCGTTTCTGCCCGCGGAGTGGCACGGCAAGGAAGTGCTGGTTCTTGCCATGTGCTACTGCGGCGATATCGAGACAGGGGAGCGGGCGGCTGCCGGCCTACGGTCCATTGGAAGGCCGATCGCCGATGTTGTGGCTCCAACCCCGTTCGTGAACTGGCAGCAGGCCTTCGACCCATTGCTTGCCCCCGGAGCCCGCAATTATTGGAAAAGCCACGATTTTGTGGAGCTTTCAGACCCGGCGATCGATATCCTAACCGAAGCCGTGCGCAATCTTCCCGGCCCCGAATCCGAGATCTTCATCGGCCATGTGGGCGGGGCTGCCGGCCGCGTCGCGACTGAAGCTACCGCATTTCCGCAGCGCAGCTCGCACTACGTCATGAACGTGCACGCACGCTGGCGTGAACCCGATCAGGACCAGAAATGTGTCGCATGGGCGCGCGGCATATTTGAAGCGGCGAAGCCTCATGCCGTGGGAACCGCTTACATCAACTTCATGCCCGGCGATGAGCCGGACCGCGTTGAAGCGGCTTATGGCAGCAACTATAAACGGCTCGCCGAGGTGAAGCGGCGCTACGATCCAGGCAACTTTTTCCGCATGAATCAAAATGTGAGGCCGGCCGCTTGACAATTATAGAGCGGCAGTGGCCGATTTGAGCCACTTCCGCTCGCTGCCCTTTAGCGTGGGCGAAACTTCACTTCGAATCCGCCCGTGATAGGCGTTGAGCCATTGAAGCTCCCCCGGTGACAACATTTCCGCCACAATGAGCCGGCGGTCGAACGGCGCGAGCGTGAGCGTCTCGAAGCCCATCATGGGCGCTTCGCCGCCTTCGATGGCCTCGGCTTCCGTTACGGCGTAGAGATTCTCCAGCCGGATGCCGTAATAGCCTTCGCGGTAGACGCCCGGCTCGTTCGACAGGATCATGCCCGGCTCCAGCGCCGCCATGCCGTTGCGCGAGATCGATTGCGGGCCTTCATGGACGGATAGAAAACTGCCGATGCCGTGGCCGGTGCCGTGGCCGTAATCGAGGCCGGCCGCCCAGAGCGCGCGCCGTGCAAAGCCGTCGATATCCACCCCGCGCGTGCCCGAAGGAAACCGCGACGTCGCGATGCCGATATGGCCTTTGAGAACGAGTGTGTAATGCCGCCGCATCTCTTCGGTGGGCTCGCCGATGGCCACAGTGCGCGTGACGTCGGTGGTTCCATCGCGGTACTGGCCGCCGGAATCGATGAGGTAGAGCATGCCCGGCAGAAGCTTCTTGTTCGTTTCCGGCGTGGCGCGGTAATGCACGATGGCGCCGTTCGAGCCCGCGCCCGAGATGGTATCGAAGCTCAAATCCTCGAGCTGGTTCGTTTCGCGCCGGAATTCTTCGAGCTTGTCCGAAGAGGTCAGCTCGTCGAGCCTGCCGGACGGCGCCTCGGCATCGAGCCAGGCAAGAAACCGGCACAAAGCCGCACCGTCGCGCAAATGCGCGTTGCGCGCGCCTTGCAACTCGATCTTATTCTTCTTGGCCTTGAATAGCATGCACGGATCGGGCGCTTCGATGAGCTTCGCCTTGCTTCGCTTGAGAGCGGCCGCGATCTTGAGTGTTGCTTGCGCGGGGTCGATCATGATTTTCGCGCCCGGCCCGGCCAAACCCGGCAGAACCTTGGGGAGAGAGGCCAAACCGGCAATTTCCGCCAATTGCTCGATGGCTTCCTTGTTTTCGGGGGTGACATGGCCCGGCGAGGTGAAAATAACAGGATCGCCAGCGGCTGGCACGAACGCCCTCACCAGCGGCAAGGGTGTATGGATCACGTCGTGCCCGCGAATGTTGAAGAGCCAGGCCACGGCGTCCGGCGCACAAACGAGCAGGCCCGCGGCCCCTCTCTCCTCGATAGCTTTCTTCACGCGATCCAATTTGGCATTGGCGCTTTCGCCCGCGAAGCTTTCGTCATGAAGGAAAATCGGCGCATGCTCTTCGGCGGGCCTGGTCTTCCAAATGCGATCCACCGGATTGAGCCTGCATGGCTTCGGTTTGAACCCCTTTTTGGCGGCCTCCTCGCGAAGAGCCCTGAAGCCAGCAATTGTGTGCAGCGCGGGATCGTAGCCGATGACCGCGCCTTGCTGCGCATGGGCGGCGAGCCAGGAAGATATCGACGTCTTCGGTGCGAGCTCGACAGAGTAGAGCGCCTCGCTCACTTGCGCCTTGGCCTGCAGCGTATAACGGCTATCGGCAAGAAGTACGGCCTTGTCTTCAAGGATCACTGCGGCCCCTGCTGAGCCGGTGAAGCCAGTGAGCCAGGCCAGCCGGTCAGCATAAGCCGGCACATATTCGTTTTGAAACTCGTCGCCCTTCGGAACGATGAAGCCGTCCAGGCGGGAAGACCGCAGAACGGTTCGCAATGCGCTCAGGCGGGCGGCTGCTTCTTTATCGCGATCCTGCATTATTCTATATTCCTGGCGTGGGCGGACGACGCAAGTTGCGAGTCGTGAAGCTTACACCGCGCCCGGCGGCATTACGAGCCCTGGCTCGGAGCGCGGATCGATCGGGCCGCTTACCTCCATGCGTCGCCCAGCGAGCGCAAGACGCAGCGCGCGCTTCACCGAAACTCTACTGGCTTGAAGCTTCTCTTAGGGGTATCCATAGGGGGGTGAATAATTCTGAGCCAAGGGGTCGCCCATGAGTACTTGTAACCGGATCGCTGCCTTCGCGGCTTGTCTTGCCCTGCTCGTGGCTCCGCTGGCGGGAGCTTCGGCAGAGAATGGAGCCAAGAGCCATCACCGGCATTATGCTAAGAAGCGGGCGGCTTGCCCACTGCATCGGACAGCCGAAGGCGAGCTCGTGGACTGCCAGGGCTGGCGGCTTAGGTCGAACGCGACCGGATGGGATAATTCCTGCTTCAATCTCGATTATCTTCCCTCCCAGTTCGCGTGCAGCCCCAGCGGGCGGCGCTAGCGGGTTGGAGAGTGACATTACGGTGGAAGCGATGTCATCTGCCGATTGCTTCAGCAGCCATTTTTGCCAGCGGACCATCGCCTCTGACCGTCACTTCAGCCGCACCGGCATGATCTCGGCCGACAGCTGCACGTTGTCGCCGAGCCCGTAGAAATAGTGGGCCGGCTGCGATATTTGGCGCAATATCGAGAACAGCCTGAGCCGCACCCGGCCCAGCGTGCTCATATTGCGGGCGGGCAGCAAGTTTTCGACCGTGACATGCACGATCCACCGGTTCTCCTTGATCGGCAGGCCGATTTCGCGGTGCTTCGCCATTTCCTCAAGCACAGCTTCCACGTTCGGCTCCTCCATGAAGCCAAATTGCAAAGTGACGGCGATGATGCTGCTGTTCGGATCCTTGTGAAAGACTTTGATGTCGTAACGGCCTTCGTGGATATAGGGCACCTTGCGGTGGGCAACCTCTACAAAGATGAGATGGCGCGGCAGGATGCCGTAACGGTCGTGCAAGATCTGCAGCAACGCGGGCGCGGTGTCGTTCAGAGATGAAAGATGCTTGGGCGTCATCAGAAGAGCGATTCGCTCCATATAGGTCTTTTCGTTTCGATGGAACTCAACGAGTTTCTGCATCGTCATGGTGTGCTTCGCTGTGTAGGCTGCAAAAGTCGCCTTCCGGCCCCATCGCCACGTGCGCATGACGATAAAAACCGCAAGCCCGAAGCCGAGCGGGATATATCCGCCCTCCAGGAACTTTAACGAGCTTGCAGCGAAGAACAGTAGATTGACGAGCGTGAAAAAGCCGAACAGGGCGCCGCTGGCAGGTAAACTCCAATTCCAGTAGCGCGTGCCGACCGGTATCATGGCGATCGATGTGACCACCATCACGCCAGACACCGCGAGACCGTAGGCCGACGCCAGCGATCCGCTTGTGCCGAAAGCGAGCACCAGCGCCATGCAGCCTGCAAACATCGACCAATTAACGAAGGGTATATATATTTGCCCCTCATGCGCATGGTGGGTGTGCACGACATGAAGCCGGGGGAAAAGCCCGAGCGCTATGGCCTGCGAGGCTAGCGAGAACGCGCCCGAAATCAAGGCTTGCGACGCTATGACGGTCGCGAGCGTGGCCAGCCCGACCATAGGATAGAGGAGCCCGTGCGGCACCATGCTGTAAAATAGCTGTGCGCCTCCGTCGGGCGCGCGGCCGAGTAATAGCGCGCCCTGGCCGAGATAGTTCAGAATGAGCGCCGGAAACACCAGCGAGAACCACCCCGTCCGGATGGGCCGGGCGCCGAAATGACCGAGGTCTGCATACATCGCCTCCCCGCCCGTCACCACCAGCATCAAAGCACTCAACGTCAGCAGCGCACTGAGCGCACCGGCTTTGTGCAGGAACGCGAAGGCGTACACTGGGTTGAAGGCATGCAGAATTTCCGGATGCAGCAGAATCTGGCGGATACCGAGCGCGGCTATGACCACGAACCAGACGATGAGGATTGGGCCGAACAAGCGCCCCACGCCGGCCGTCCCCTGGTGTTGAGCGGCAAATAGAGCCGCGAGAATGACGAAGGTAATGGGAACGATGGCCTCGGCGAACATCGGTGTTGCGGCTTTCAGGCCTTCGACCGCAGACAGTACGCTGATGGCTGGCGTAATGATACCGTCTCCGAACA
Source organism: Rhodomicrobium sp. (assembly GCA_052145435.1). Lineage (GTDB taxonomy): Bacteria > Pseudomonadota > Alphaproteobacteria > Rhizobiales > Rhodomicrobiaceae > Rhodomicrobium. The sequence continues at coordinate 18,209 of JBKQOR010000099.1, forward strand.
AGAACCCTGCGCCGAGCATGAGAGCGCCAAGCAGGATGGCGAGGCGGGGGTTCTCGCCCCGGTAATTGTGCAGAAGGCTGTAGAGCGCGAACACGCCGCCTTCGCCGTCGCTGTTGGCGCGAAGCACAAAGATCGCGTATTTGCAGCTCACAATGAGCGTCAGCGCCCAAATTGCGAGCGAGATGCAGCCGAGAACGTTATCCGGTTCCGGGGCTATATGCGCTGGGCCGTGGAAGATCTGATCGACGGCGTAGAGAGGCGACGTGCCAATGTCGCCGAAAACGACGCCAATCGCGCCGGCGGTCAGCCCGGTCCGTCCGGCATGCGCGGTGCGGGAGCGTCTCAGTGCAGAAAGTCTTCTAAGCATCGATACCAATCATTCGGCGCGCGTTGGGCAGGTGAACGGGTACCGCCCGCAAAGTCGAGAGACATGCTAGCCTAGACGCGAGGGCGAGCGTTGATGTGGGTCAACGTGCGGTTGCCGTTCCCGACGGCTTCCGGCGGAAGCGATCCCGGCCCGAACCTTGCCGGCCGCGAGGAAACCGGCGC
>JBKQOR010000100.1:0-18597 GCA_052145435.1 Rhodomicrobium sp.
ATACGCGCTAACTTAACAGCGGAATCGCCCCTCATCCTGTCCTTCGCCCCATGGGAGAAGGGACGCCTGAACAAGGCGCGGCGCTTGAAACATCGTTCCCTCTCCCATGGGGAGAGGGACAGGGTGAGGGGCGATGCGCTCGGTCATGGAGGGATGTCGCAAGGGTCCAGTCTTAAGTTAGCGCGTATGCGCCTGCGCGGGGACGACGCTGCGGACCGGTCAAAATTTATGACCCTTGGTATCACTCAGTAGCCGCCTGCAGACGGACGGCAAACTCGGCCAAAGCGGTATCGTCCGGGCGAAGCAAGCGAAGCCGGTTGACATAGGCGAGTGCCTCTTTCAACGTGCGCGTCTTCAGGGCATCCTGAAGCAACGCCGTCAAAATATCCACATTGGACGGGTTGGCGGCCAGCGCGTTTTCGAGAACCCGCCGGGCCTCCTCAATTTTTCCCGACGATTGCAGCGCCACCGCATAAACAAAGCCGTAGCGGGCCTGGGCAGGCTCCAAATTTGCGGCGCGCTTCAAGCTCTCGATGGCTTCGCCATAGCGCTTTTGCCGGATCAGCGCGAGGCCCAGCGCATGATGTGCTGCCGCGGCTTCCGGCTGTTCCGCGATCGTCCGGCGCAGGAGCGTTTCGGCCTCCGCCTCCCGTCCCATCGCCCTGTAGAGGTCGGCAAGATTGATGCGCGGCGGAACTTGCCGGGGGGCGAGCCTTATCGCGGCCATGAATTCTTGCTCCGCGAAACTCGTTTGGCCTTGCCTGGCATAGAAACTCGCGAGATTGGAGCGCTTCTCGGCGCGGTCCGCGTTGAACCGCTTCGCCGCGATATAGTCCTGCGAGGCGCTGGCAAGCGCGTTGCGGCCGGCCTCATCCAGGCTCGCATCCGGCGTATCTGCAAGGAGCGAGGCAGCATCCATGCGAACCGCGCGAACGGGATCGGAGAGGCCGGCTTTGCCTTTAGCCCAGCGCTCACCCACAGGGAGAGGCTCAAGCGCCCTCAGGGCTCCGATGCGCACCATGGGGTCGGGGTCGTTCAAGCTGCGCTCGATTTCAGCCTCCACCGCGGCGGACGGTCTTTCCCTGAGCAGAACGAGCGCGGTTGCCCGAGCTATTGCCGGCGCCGAAGCGTCTTGGGCAACCTTAAGGAGCAGATCGCGCGCCTCCGGCTGGTCGAACCGGGCAGCTTGGAACGCCTCGGCATAGGTCTGAAATCCCTTGCGGACCGGTCCATGCCATCGCTCCACGGCGGCCGCGGCCCATGCGGCATCGCGGTCCGTGTGGCACGATGTGCAAGTGTTCGGGATGCCGAGCTTCACCGAGAGATCGGGGCGCGGCACGCGGAAGGAATGGTCGTGGCGCTGGTCGACAACCATGTAGGTCCGCGCCGGCATGTGGCAGGCGATGCAATCGGGCGCGGCGGGGCCGGAGTGGCCCGTGTGCGCGGGCGCCGCGAATGTCTCCGGCGCGTGGCATTGCGAGCAGACCTCGCTCTTTGCCGCCTTCAGGCTGCCGCTGTGAGCATCGTGGCAGTCCGTGCACATAACGCCTCTTGCAAACATTTTGCTTTGCTGGAACGAGGATGTATTGAACACCTCATCCTTCATTTGCCCGTCGTCCTCGAACAGATCGCTTGTCAGGAAAACGGGCAGGTGGGTTCCGGTCAAAGGCTGGCCGGGGCGCCAGCCTTCCGAAAATTCCCCGCGCCTCGAATGGCAGCGGTCGCACGCCTCCATCGCGCTGCCCGAGGGCAAGGCCACGGACGCCGATGGGCTGCCGGTCTTCGGATCGGGAAACCAAGCGACGGCCCCACGCCGCGCCGGGACGGATGGAAAACCGCGGTTTGCGACGTCCGGCGGCCGGCCGCTCCGTGCCCAGCGAAGATGGCTCGCAGCGGGGCCGTGGCAGGCCTCGCAGCCAACGCTGATTTCCGAAAAGGCGGTGTGGAAGCTGTCCGCCGCGGCATCGTAGTTCTTGCGCACGCCGGTCGAATGGCATTCCGCGCACATGTAGTTCCAGTTCTGCAGCGGTCCGGTCCAATGCAGCGGATCGGAGGGCGGAATATCCTCGTCCGGATAGAGATGGAACCAGCGCCGGCCGCCTTCTGCTTTGGGGCGCGTATCCCAAGCGTAGGGAAGCGCCTGAATGCGCCCGTCCGGGAAGGCTGCGAGATATTGCTGCAGGGGGTAGAGCCCAAACGTATATTCCGCCTCGAATACGGTCGGCTTGCCGTCTTTGCCCTCGATCTCGACGAAGTAGCGGCCGTCCTTTTGGAAAAAGCGCGCGCGCGAGCTGAAATGCGCCGTGCTGGCGTCGTTGAAATCGCCTAGAACGCTCGCCGCGCTTGCTTTTTGCATCGCGCGCGCGTGCTGCGAGCTTGCCCACGTCTTGGTCTCGGCGGCGTGACATCCGGCACAAGCGGCGGAACCTGCAAAGCCCTCGGAAGGGACGGCCAGTACGCTTTTCACCGCCGCTAGGCAAGGACCGCCGTTCCCGCCTGACACGAGCGCGAGGATCGCCGCGGCACAGATTGCGGCGAGACAGTAGCTGCCAGATTTCCCCCTCAGACACATATCGAGCCGCTCCATGGAGCTAGGTGATCGCCGCTGCGAAATGTTTCCCAACTCCGGGGCCGAAGGATCGCAGCAAAAAGTTACTTCCCGTTTAGCCACGCGCGGCGGAAGGTATGGGCGAAAACGCTGGGCTTGGTTACTTCGCGCAAGCGCGAGGATGCCGTGACCAGAATGCCTATTCAGTTCGCTTTATCAGAACGCTTCTGCCTGCCCTTGCCAAGACGATAAATTTGCGCTTGATCTCGGCGAAAAGCTTCGGAGGCAAAAAGCCGTAAGCAACAGAGCCGTCATCCCGTCCAGGCACCCGCCGCAGATCCGGCCCTGGCCAAATAAATTCATTGCTTTCGGTAAGCACGGCCCAGGATCTCTCCTCGTTGAAGCTCAGGCGGTTCTTCACAGCTTGTGGGATCTCAAGTGCGGAGAGCACGTCGCGAGGTGCCGTATGCGCAATAGGGACGGCAAGCACTCTCATTTTAGGAGCGTCCGTTTTCTCTTCCACAGCAAGAATAATGGCGCAAGGCCGGTCTTTTGTCCCTTCTTCAAGACCTCGAACGTGATCGGAATGCCAAAGATAGCTATAGCGGAAGACGAGGCCGGGTTCCGGCTTCGGAAGGCTCACGGCTTCCAATCGCCAAGTTCGGCATCGAGATGGCGGTGGCGCTCGTCCATCTCCGACTGCTCGGCAAGCGCGAGAAGATCGTTAGGGAGCTCCGCGGTTAGATGCACGGACCGGTCGCGACGTTTGAGCCGCTCATATTCCGCCGCCGAAAGCAGCACCAAATCGTCCCGGCCGTGGGTTGTTATTGCGACCGGCTCGTGCCGCGCGCGGGAAATCACCTCTCCGAGCGAGCGATGAAATTCACGGGCTGTTATGCGGCGAATGTCTATCATGCTTACATTATACAGACAATACAGGCGTGGGGCAATCTCACTTCCCGTTCAGCCCCGCGCGGCGGAAAGCATCCGCGAAAGCGCCGCCGCTAGCCTCGGGCCGGCTGTCCTTCGGTGCCGCGCTCATTTTCTTCTGCGGCACTTGGCCCTTCGGCGCACCGGCTTGCGGCTTGCCATCTACCCCGGGCTGATCGTCGAGGCGCATGCTAAGCGAGATGCGCTTACGCGGCTTGTCCACCTCCATCACCTTCACGCGCACGATATCGCCGGGCTTGGCCACCTCGCGCGGGTCTTTCACAAAAGTCTTCGACATGGCGGACACATGCACGAGGCCGTCCTGGTGCACCCCGATGTCCACGAAGGCGCCGAACGCGGCCACATTCGTCACCACGCCCTCGAGCACCATGCCGGGCTTGAGGTCGGAAATGGTCTCCACGCCCTCTTGGAAGGTCGCGGTCTTAAAGGCGGGGCGCGGATCGCGGCCTGGCTTCTCCAGCTCGCGCAGGATGTCGGTCACGGTCGGCAGCCCGAAGCTCGCGTCCACGAACTCCTTCGGCGCAAGGCCGCGCAGGATGGGCGCGTTGCCAATCAGCTTTTTGATCTCGGTCTTGGCCGCCTTCACGATCTTGCGCACCACCGGATAGGCTTCCGGATGCACGGCGGACGCGTCGAGCGGATCGTCGCCATTGGGGATGCGTAAGAAACCCGCCGCTTGCTCGAACGCCTTCGGCCCGAGTCGCGGCACTTCTTGCAACTCGGTGCGCTTCTTGAACGCGCCCTTCGTATCGCGATAGGCGACGATGTTCTTGGCGAGGCCCTCGCTGATGCCGGACACGCGCGCGAGCAGCGGCGCGGATGCTGTGTTTACGTCGACGCCGACGGCGTTCACGCAGTCCTCGACCACGGCGTCGAGCGAGCGCGAGAGCTTCGTTTCGGCGATGTCGTGCTGATATTGGCCGACGCCGATGGATTTCGGATCGATTTTCACGAGTTCCGCGAGCGGGTCTTGCAGGCGCCGCGCAATCGAGACGGCGCCGCGTAAGCTGACGTCCAGCTCCGGCAGCTCCGCGCTCGCGTAAGCGCTCGCCGAATAGACCGACGCGCCCGCCTCCGACACCACGATTTTCGTGAGCTTCAGTTCCGGCGCGCGCGCAATGAGTTCGGCGGCGAGCTTATCGGTCTCGCGCGAGGCGGTGCCGTTGCCGATGGCGATCAGCTCGACCTTATGCTGGATGCAAAGCCGGCCGAGGATGGCGAGCGACTCCGTCCATTGTTTCTTCGGCTCGTGCGGGTAGATCGTGGCCGTCGCCGCAACCTTGCCCGTCGCATCGGCCACCGCGACTTTCACGCCGGTGCGGAAGCCCGGATCGAGGCCCATGGTTGCGCGCGTGCCCGCCGGGGCGGCGAGTAACAGATCGCGCAGATTGCTCGCGAACACGCGCACGGCCTCGTCCTCCGCCGCCTGCCAGAGCCGCATGCGCAGATCCACCGCGAGATGGCCTTGCACGCGCGTGCGCCAGGCCCAGCGCACCGTGTCGTTCAGCCATTTATCGGCGGCCCTGCCCCGGTCGGCGATATTGAATTTGCGCGCGATGCGCTGCTCGTAAAGGCTCGGGCCTGCCTGTGCCTGCGCCGGATCCTCCGGCTCGAAATTCAAATCGAGCACGCCTTCCTTTTCGCCGCGAAACATCGCGAGGATGCGGTGCGCGGGCATTTTCGCGAATGGCTCGGCCGTGTCGAAATAATCGGCGAATTTCGCGCCCTCCGCCTTCTTCTCTTCCTTCACCTTCGCGGCCAGCCGGCCGCGGCCCCACATCTCCTCGCGCAAATTGCCGATGAGGTCCGCGTCCTCCCCGAAGCGCTCGACCAGGATCGCGCGCGCGCCTTCCAGCGCCGCCGCCGCGTCCGCCACGCCTTTCTCTGCGTCGATAAAGCTGGCCGCCAGCGTATCGGGCACCTGGGTTGGATCTGTGAGCAGCGCGAGCGCCAGCGGCTCCAGGCCGGCCTCCTTCGCGATCTGCGCCTTGGTGCGCCGCTTCGGCTTATAGGGCAGATAGATGTCCTCCAGCCGCGCCTTCGAATCCGCCGCCATGATCTGCGCTTCAAGCGCGTCGTCGAGCTTGCCCTGCTCGCGGATGCTGCTGAGGATCGCCGTGCGCCGCTCCTCCAGCTCGCGCAGGTAGGCCAGCCGCTCCTCCAGCGTGCGGAGCTGCGCGTCGTCGAGCATGCCGGTGGCTTCCTTGCGGTAGCGCGCGATGAACGGCACCGTCGAGCCGCCGTCCAAAAGCTCAATCGCCGCCTGGACCTGTTGCGTGCGCACGCCAAGCTCTTCCGCAATCCGCTGTTCAATGGATTTCATCACTGCCGCTCCGCTGAATGGGGCCGCCCCGGAGAGGGCGGCGCGAATCGGGGTATCATACAGGGCGAACGCGGGGAGATTCAAATGGTGTGATGGTGGATGATGCGCTGAGCCAGCTCAGCTGGGGCTATCACCAGGCAAGCAGATTTGCGGGCCTGCCACGGTCTTCCTAAAACGAACGCTTCAGCCGGTGAGCCGCCGAAGGCTTGAAGCCTGAATCGGGCAGTTCCAGACTTGCGTGCTCACAAATACGATTATATCGTTTTGGTTGGCTACTGCTCAGCCGCGGAGCGCTCGCTTAGCAATCGAGCGAGTGCGAAATTCGGTATGGTACAAGCTTCAAGTAGAGGGGCAAGAAAATATGCAGAGCAAATGCTGTATATTGATGATTTAGATTGCAAGGCGAGGCCAACGATATCGCGCAGAGATTATGAGCACGATCAATTGGTGGGCCGTTTTCTGCGCGGCGAAATACCTAAGCACGATATGGTCAGTAAATTAGCTGAGCATTATAAGAGATTTAATGGCTGCTCGCATGAGCAGGCTACGGCCATCGCTGTCGAGCATTGGGAGCTCATGGAGCCGATATGGACGCATAAATCATATATCTATATTCCGTTGCCGTCACCCACGACTTAGGACTCTAATAAGTGAAGGGGCCAAGAAAACGTCAGAGAGCACAGCCTTGTTGCTATGCTACGCTGGTTCGCGTCTTCTGGAGTGGGTCAAACGCCCATAGCTTTAACGGCGGCAAAGCCTCCAAACCGGGCTCACCGGTGCTGCCGCTTCTCGCAGGTTAGAGCGCGCTTTCCAGCGCATCCGTGACGGACTTCGGGTTGCGCGCGATCACCTTGAGATAGGCGCGCGCGCAGGTGTCAGATTCGCTCTTGCCCTGCTCCCAATCCCGGAGCGTGCCGAGCGGGATATGGAAATGGGCCGCGAACTCCTCCTGAGTGAGGCGGAGCGCTCTGCGCATGACCTTCACTTGGGTGTTGCGGCCCGTTATCTCCTGGGCCCTGCTTATTGTCGTTTTTGCAATCTATTTTCTTGCTCAGAACGAACAGACGAACGCACCGGTCGCCAAGCCTACAGAGGACTTGTGGTCCCAAACAGTGTCTTACGTGAGCATGGTAGTGAAGGCGTTAAGGGCGCCGCCCTACTGCTATCCCGGAACCTCGCCCGCGTCTTCTGATCCGAAAGAAAGCCCCGATGACCGGTTCACGGGGCTGGTCGAGAAGGTTCGTGCCTCGACGAATATTGTGAACGAAGCGCTGAGCGTCTCATATCACAACGCTGTCATGGTGCTCGATAGCAGTGTCGACAGCGCGCACCGCGCCTTAGGCTGCCTCTATGGTGTCGAGCGCTATTGCGGCAACCCGGTCGCTTATGTGCCGCGCAGCGTTGCCATCGCGAGCGGAATTCAGAAGCTCTTGCCGGCGATTTTCATCGTCCTGTTCGGCCTTGCGGTCCGCAACATGCTGAAAGTGAAATGATCGGCCTCATGAGTTGGCGCGACATCGCAACACCCTGTGGCAATCAGAGCGCAGGCCCGCAAACGGTCATCTGCAGCGTCGCACTCATCTGTCCAGTCTTTCCGCCACACGTTCAGCAAGCAGCCGTTCGAGGCGCGCCAGGTGAAATTGACCGCCGTCCTCGCTCCCCCGCCACCACCGCGCTGGTTCGAGTCCGGCTATTGCTGGGGTGAAGCGGCCCCCTCGCCCGCCCGTTGCACGCCTGTCCGGTTCAATTTCGCTGACATTTCGCCCGTTACGTGCTTGAAGCGGCGCAGCCTTGGAATATCATCCCTTCTTCGCTGCTTAGCTGGCGCCCGGTTGGAGTCTTCTCATGAATTGGATGTACCTGTTTATCGCAGTTTCGGGCGAGGTGGTTGCCACATCGGCGCTCAAGGCCTCGGAAGGACTTACAAAGCTTACGCCAGCTGTATTCGTCGTGGCCGGCTACGGCGTCGCCTTTTACTTCCTGTCCCTAACGCTCAACAGCATCCCGGTCGGCGTCGCCTACGCAGTTTGGTCCGGCATCGGGATTATCCTCATCTCGCTTATAGGCTGGAGGCTCTATGGGCAGAGCCTCGACCTTCCCGCCATTATCGGCATCGCGCTGATCGTTGCGGGCGTTGGGGTCATCAACCTGCTGTCGAAAGCCGCGCCGCATTGACGGGATCGCCGGGCGCGCAAGCAGGGCAATGTCAATCGCCCCAGCCGGCGACGGCCTTGACCTCCAGATATTCCTCAAGCCCGAAGCGGCCCCATTCGCGTCCGTTGCCGGATTGCTTATAGCCGCCAAAGGGTGCGGCGCGCTCGTTGAAGGCGCCATTGAGGTTCACATTGCCGGCCCGGATGCGGCCCGAAACCCGGCGGGCGCGCAGGATATCGCCCGAGGACACGTAGCCCGCCAGCCCATAAGGCGTATCGTTCGCGATGCGGATTGCGTCATCCTCATCCTTGTAACCGATGATGGACAGGACCGGGCCGAAAATCTCCTCGCGCGCGATCGTCATATCGCTGGTGACGTTCGCGAACACCGTCGGCTGGACGTAATAGCCCTTGTTGAGGCCGGCCGGGCGTCCGGGACCGCCCGCAACGAGCGCCGCGCCTTCTTGGATACCTTTCTCGATGAGGGCCTGGATTTTCTCGTATTGTATCCGGCTGACGACGGGGCCGATGACGGTTCCGGCCGCGCGGGGATCGCCGGGCACGGTCTTTTCCGCGGTTGCCTTGGCGATGGCCGCCGCCTCGTCCATGCGCGCAAGCGGCACGAGCAGGCGCGTGGGCGCATTGCAGGACTGCCCGGAGTTGTTGAAGCAGTGCGCCGCGCCGCCGCCGATGGCCTTCTGAAAATCGGCGTCCTCCAGGATGACGTTGGCGGATTTGCCGCCGAGCTCCTGGGTCACGCGCTTCACGGTGGGCGCGGCACGCTGGGCCACATCGATGCCGGCGCGCGTCGAGCCTGTGAACGAGATCATATCGAGACCGGGATGCGCGCTCATCGCAGCGCCTACCTCCGGACCGAGGCCGTTTATAAGGTTGAAAACGCCGTTGGGCACGCCTGCCTCATCGAGGATTTCGGCGAAGATCAGCGCGGATGTTGGCGTGTACTCCGACGGCTTCAGCACCATGGTGCAGCCTGCGGCAAGCGCGGGCGCGGCCTTGCAGGCGATTTGGTTCAGCGGCCAATTCCACGGCGTGATCATGCCCACCGCGCCCACCGGCTCGCGCAGAATCATGGCGGAGCTGAGCCGCTCCTCGAACGGATAGCTCTTCAGCACTTCCAGCGCCGTCAGCAAATGGCCGAGGCCCGCGCCTGCTTGAGCGCGCTCCGCGAAGACGAGCGGCGCGCCCATTTCGTCCGAAATAGCCGCGGCGATCTCTTTCATCCGGCGCTTATAGACCTCGACGATGCGGCCAAGGAGCGCGATGCGATCCTCGCGCGTGGACATCGAAAAGCTTTCGAAGGCAACCCTTGCGGCGGCAACCGCCTTATCCACGTCCGCAGCGCTGCCGAGCGCGACGTCGTACATAGGCTCTTCCGTGGCAGGGTTCACCACGGTCACTGTGCTGACTGACGCCGGGGCGGTCCATGCCCCACCGATGTAGAACTTGAGACGATCTGCCATCACGAAACCTTTCATACGCGCCAAGCATTCGGCGCTGCCAAGCGAATGCCAGCTTAGAGCCTTTTGTTTTCGCAGAGTTTTCGGATCTGGTTATGATCGAACGTTCAACCCCTCACCCTGTCCCTCTCCCATCGGGAGAGGGAACGCCGTTGTAACGGGTGCGGCCTAGCTCCCTCTCCCATGGGGAGAGGGCTGGGGTGAGGGGCGTTGCGCTCGAATCGTAACCGGATCCGAAAACTTTGCTTAGCCGCTACCTTACGGCAGCGGCCTTCGCCGCAGTGTATCCTTCTATGAGATCCGCGCCCACGGGAATTTCGATCGACGCGCCCTTGAGATCGGCCGCTTCGATCGGCGCGGCGCGGCCGCCGAGGCATTTGGCAAAAAATGATTCCGCGACCGCCGCGAAGGAGACGTTGTTTTCCGGCTCCACAAAGCCATGGCCCTCCCCGCGATAGAGGAGGTAGGTCACGGGAATGTGCTTGGCGCTAAGCGTCTCCACAATCCGGTCCGACTGGTCTTTCTTCACGCGCGGATCGTTCTCGCCTTGCGCGATGAGCAGCGGCTTTTTGATCCTGTCCGCCTGATAAAGCGGGGAGCGTGCTTTGAGTAAGGCGCGGCCTTCTGCCGTGTTGGGGTCGCCGATGGCTTTCATGAATTTAGGCCGGCCCGATGTCCAATATGGTGGCATCTCCTTGATGAAGAGTTCGAGCTCCGAGGGCCCAACGAGATCGACGCCGCAGGCGTAGCGGTCGGGGTTGCGCGTCATGCTCGCGAGCGTCGCATAGCCTCCATAGCTCGCACCCATGATGCCGATCCTGCTGGGATCGGCAATTTTTTCGCTGATCGCCCAGTTGAGCGCGTCCAAAAGGTCGTCGTCCATTTTCCGGCCCCACTCCTTATTTCCGGCATTCGCAAACGCCTTTCCGAACCCCGCCGAGCCGCGGAAGTTCACGCTAAGGACCGCATAGCCGCGGTTGGCCAGCCACTGGTGCCTACTGTGATAGCCGAAAAAGTCCCGGGCCCAAGGGCCTCCATGGACGAAAAGCACCAAGGGGAGCGGCTTTGCCGGCCGGCCGCGATGGCCATCGTCCGATCCCTTCGGCAAGGTGAGATAGGAAACGAGATCGAGGCCGTCCCGGGACTTAACGATCACGGCCTGCATCGGGGCAAGCGGTGCGCCGGTCAATTTCGGCCGGCCGTCGAAAAGCTTGATCAGCGTCTCTTCGTTCCGGCGGTAAAGATAGGAGGCTGCGGGATGCACATCGCTGCGCACCGAAACGGTCCACAGACGGTTGTCCTCGGAGCGGGAGCCTACCGTCCATTCGCTGCCGAGCTTTTCGGATAAAAAGCCGAAGTCTTGCTCTAATTCCGCAGTGAGCGCGATGTGCTCCGTCCGCTCATAGGTGACCGTGTACGCCGTGGGCTCTTTTGCATTCCATTCGGCCAGCTCGGTGCCGATGTCCGCTCTTGGATCGGCGGCGATGACCGTTTCTCTGCCGGTGGCCAAATCGATGCGGGTGAGCGCCGCCGTATTGCGTCCGCGGCTATCGAGCATCAGAAGCTGGTCACCGTGGCCGACCAGACCCTCCAGCTTTGTGTTCGCCGTGTCCTCCGGCGCGATTTTAAGCCAGGGTTCGAAACCATGACCGTTGGCACGCAAGATTTCGGCTCCGCCTTCGGCGGTGGTCCTCCACGCCAGCCGCGGAATGAAGTTCGCGTCGGCAACGATGCGGGAGAACCCCGGATTTTCAAAGACGGGCTGCAGCTCCGCGGTTTCGAGATCGGCGCGGTAAAGGTCCGGGTATTCGGGATCGCGCTTGTTGAGCGATATGAGAACCTCACCGCGGATTTTACGGCTCCTGCCCACAAGCAAGGCCCTTACGCCCCGGTATGGGGTCAGGTCTCTGGCAGTGCGGCCCGCCACATCGGCGGCATAAAGGTGCCAATTCTCGTCGCCGCCGTCATCTTGCAGATAGACGAGATGAACGCCGTCGTAGGTCCAATAATAAGAGCGGATACCGCGCCGCGCGTCCCTGGTGATGGGAACCGCCGCCTTTAGATCGGCCACGGGAGCAGCAAAAATGTTGAGCGCACCGTTTATAGGGGCGAGCCAGGCGAGCCATTTTCCATCCGGACTGATTTGCAGGCTCGACCTCTCGGGGTTTCCGAACAGGTCCTGACGGGAAATCAGCGGAACATCGTCTCCGCCCTCGGTCCATGCCGCGCACTCGCAAAGCAGAACGCAGATTGTAAAGGCCAGTGCAAATCGTTTGGTGCGGAGGCTCATGCTCATCCTCTTTGCCAGGAAGCTGGGCGAAGTATGTGAAATTAAAAGTTAATCCGGTAGAAACTACAAATTGGCGCAGATTTGAAGTAAGAAGGAGCGGTGATTCTCGCGTGACATCGGATGCGCTTGATTGCTTTGCCGTCGGCGAAGTCATCCCGGAACCGCCGAGGGCGGTAGCGGGGATCTTTACGAAACGACGCCGGGTTTGTCACGATCCCGGATAAACGCGACGCGTTTTCCGGGATGACGGTCTGCGAAGCACTCGAGCGGATTCTGTATGAGGAAGATTTATGCGCTTCTTTCGCATGTTCGTAGGCCTTCTCATCCTGCTTTGCCTGGTGCCGCCCCTGGTGCTCCTCGTGGCAAGCCTTCTGGCGCGCTGGGCGGGCTGTGAGCTCGACCCCGACGTACCGCTGGCGTGCCATATCCTTGGCGGCGATTATGGCGATATCCTCCATGCAATGGCGCATTTCGGGTACTATGCCGTAGAGACGCTTCCTGCTCTTGCGACGCTGCTAGTGATCTGGGTGCTTATCGAGATTGTGCGGGCTCTGAGCAGGCCGCGCAAGTCTGCCGTGACTCAAACGCCGGCCAGTTCCCGGAATCGCGAGCGCGGATCGTAAGGGTGGTTCTGCATCCAATCGTGGATGATGCGCTCAAGCTCGCTATCGACGGAAGCGGGGAGGACAAGCTTCAGCGTGATGAGCTGGTCGCCGTGCACGCCGGAGCGGCTGCTCTTTATTCCCTTGCCTCGCAGGCGCAGGACCTGCCCGCTGGATGCGCCTTTGGGCACTGCAACCGTCACCCGGCCGCCTATGGTAGGTACTTCCACACGGGCGCCGAGAACCGCCTCGCCCAGCGACACCGGTACTTCTAGCGTAATGTTATCGCCATCGCGCCCGAAAAGCGGATGGGGCTGGACCCTAAGCTCGATAAGCGCGTCGCCTGGCTCGCCGCGGCCGGCTCCCGGCCCGCCCTTGTGCTTGAGCCTAAGCGTTTGCCCGCTTTCGATTCCCGGCGGCACGGAAATGTCGAGCGTCTCGTTATCTGGGAACTGCACACGCTTTTTCGTGCCGTTTGCCGCTTCCAGAAAACTAATTTCGAGATTGTAGCGATAGTCCATGCCGCGCATGGTGAAAGCGCCGCCTGGGCCGCGCTTTCCGAAAAGATCGCCGAAGAGATCGGAAAATTCACCCGTTCCGGTATTGAAGCCGCCAAAACCGCCGCCGTGTTCGCCGCGGCCGGCATCGCCCGCGGCATAGTCGCGGTAATACGGATTCGCACGCTCGTTGCCCATGGCATCGATCTCGCCGGCATCGTAGCGCTTGCGCTTTTCCGGGTTGCCAAGCACGGCAAAGGCAGCGGAAACGCGCTTGAACTTTTCTTCCGCTTTTTGATCGCTCCTGTTTTGGTCGGGGTGCAGATCCTTCGCGAGCTTGCGGTAAGCGCGGCGAATCTCGTCATTCGTGGCTGCACGTTTAACGCCAAGAATTGCGTAAAGATCCTGGTTCATGGAGTCCGGAGCGGTCAAATCCAATACTACACATAGGTGGCTAGCTTAAGTTTTCCCACAATCCAATGCGTTTTTGCCACTTCACCTCAAGAGACCCCCCAAAAATGACGATTTTTGGGGGCCGAGCTGCGCAGAGATTTGTACATCGGGGATAAACCCCAGCTCGCGCGCGACGATACGCAAGCGCCGCCGCAACGGCTCGCCATCGAGCGCCTGCAAATTCTGCGAGATATGCAAGACGAGCTTGTCCTCGTCATAGGCTAATTCCGTCTGGGGCAGAACGCCAGCCATCCCGCCCGACAATGTGTGGGCGAGCCGGACCGATTGTCCGATGATGAGTGCGCGCTTGCGCTCCTGGCGCGAAATAAGCTCTGAAAGCCGGGGCAAAAGCTCGCCCAGGAGCTTGCGTTCATAACGATGATAAACGCACAACGCCAAGAAGGCGCGCCCTGGATGATCCACGCCGACGAGCGCCGATTGGGCGATCATAACGGCACTTTGCTCGCCTCTGTAGTCAGGATGAGCGCGCCAGGCAACGTCCGAAAGAAGGCAAGCCGCATGCCGCAAACGCCGCTCCCCGGGCGTTTCGGCAGGCCCCGGACTCGCAAAAAGGGCGTCCGTCCATTGTACTAGCTCACTTGCACTCTCTCTCGACCTGGACCGCAGCCGCGCGACCTCCTCGCAAGCCGACAAAAGAGGGTCTTTCGCGCGCTCGGTCTCGCTTAGAAGCCGGTAAAGGGTTCCCTCCCGGACGCCAAAAGCCGAAAAAATCACATCGGAGGGCTGCATTTGCCGGACAACGGCATTCAGGAGCAGCGCCCCATAGGGCAGCGTCTCCTCGCGGCCGGTGGACATGCCTTTCAAGCGCCTCAGCGCAGCGGGGGAGCTGTTTGCATAGCGCGCTGTCACCTGAAGCGCTTTGCGGGCGTCCAAGGCGTAACCGTGCACGGCCGTGAGGGGATAGCCGGTTTGGCCCATTTGAAGTTTCGCTAGCGTTCGCCAGGTTCCGCCGACGGCATAGAATGGCTCTCCCCGCGCGCTGCTCAACCAGCTTAGGGGAGCCAAGGCTTCCGCTATGATAGGGATGGCCTGAGCTTTCTCGCCTTTCGTTTTGTCCAGAAGAGCAAGGCCGCCGAGCGGGAGCGAGACGGTTTCCTCATAACTATCGCCACAGAGCCGGATCAGTTCCAGGCTGCCGCCGCCCAAATCGCCCACGATGCCCGAAGGCTGCAAGAATCCCGCCTGGACCCCCGTCGCGGCAAGCTGCGCTTCCTCGGCATTACCGATAACCTTGATCGAAGCGCCGCAAGCTTCCTCCGCAAGCGCCAGGAACTCCGCTCCATCCTCCGCCCAGCGGACGGCGGCGGTCGCAAAGGGGTGAAGGTCGCGTTCTTTGACACCGCAGATAGCGGCAAGCTTCGCGAACCGGGCGAGGGCGGCCAGAGCATAGGGAATTGTCTCCTCGTTGAGGCGCCGCGTGGAATTAAGGAACCGGCCGAGCCCGCACATAGCCTTTTCCTGAAAAAGCGGCGTCGGTGAGCGTGCGAGGCCTTCGTAAACCACAAGGCGGATCGAGTTCGAGCCAATGTCTATGACTGCGACAGGTTTTCGATCCTGCAGCCGGCCTTGCGTCCAAATATCCACGGGTCACCTTAAGCGTGCGGAGCCGAGGGGGCAGCGAAACGGCGGGGGAAATTTTTCTTGAGCGCGCCGCCGCGCCCAGAAAGACTTGGATTGGTCATGAAATACTCGTGAGCGCTGAAGGGTTCCTCGCCAGAGCTGAGCCGTATCCGCTCCCATGTGCCATCGCTCAGCAACCTCCAGCTTTGCAAATTGTCTTTCAGATTGGCGATCATGATCTGGTCGAGAATTTGCTCGTGAACGGTGCGGTTCGTTATCGCGGTCATGGCCTCAACGCGCCGCTCCAGGTTGCGCGGCATCATGTCGGCAGAGCTGATATACACATGGGCGTCCTCAGATGGCAACCCGTGCCCGGCGCCGAAGCAATAAATCCGTGAATGCTCGAGAAAGCGCCCGATGATGCTCCTGGCCCGGATGTTTTCCGATAGCCCCTGAATGCCGGGCTTTAGGCAGCATATGCCGCGAATTACGAGATCGACAGCAACGCCAGAAAGGCTCGCTTCGTAGAGGGCGTCGATCACGTCGGTGTCGACAAGCGCGTTGAGCTTCATCCAGATCGCAGCCGGCCTGCCCGCTTTGCGATGCTCGATCTCGGCGTGGATCTCATCGAGGATACGCGCCTTGATGCCATGAGGCGAGATGTAGGTGCGTTCGAGATCGTTCGGGCGGCTGTAAGTGGTGACGTAGTTGAAGATTTTTGTGACGTCGCGTCCGATCGCCGGGTCCGCCGTGAAATAGGATAGATCGGTGTAAATCCTCGCCGTCGCCGGATGATAGTTTCCGGTGCCGATATGGCAGTAAGTGCGAAGCTCGCCGTTTTCCCTGCGCACCACCTGGCCGAGCTTCGCATGGGTTTTCAAGTCGAGTTGGGTCAAGCCGTAGACCACGTGCACGCCAACTTCTTCGAGCTGTTTTGCCCATTCGAGATTGGCCAGCTCGTCGAAGCGCGCCATGACCTCGATCATGACGGTGACGCTCTTGCCTGCTTCGCGCGCGGCCCTCAAAGCCTCCACGACTGGCGATTTTAGCGAGGTGCGGTAAAGCGTCCATTTGATCGCGACCACGTCCGGGTCCGAGGCCGCTTGCCGCAAATATTGCAAGACGATATCGAAAGACTCATAGGGGTGATGAACGACGATGTCCTTAGAGGAGATGGCTGCAAAGCAATCGTTGCCGTATTCCGCGATTCGCTCGGGGAAACGGATTTCAAAGGGTTTGTAGAGCAGATCGGGCCGGCCGCCGGCAATGAGTTGCGAAATGTCGGCGAGCGCGAACAGCCCGTCGATGACGACCACGCCGTCGCGTTCGATTTTTAGCCCTTCTATTACGAGCTGCCTTGCGCTTTCGGGGAGCGATGCGCTGATTTCGAGCCGGATGACCTCGCCGAGCTGACGCCGGACGAGCGCCTTGCGCAACACCTTTTGCAGGTCCTCGCTCTTCTCCTGAAACTCGATCTCGCTATTGCGCAGCGGCCGGAAGAGCCCCGCGTCCTTCACCTTAAAGCCGGGCAGCAGCGTCCCGGCGAAAAGCGTTATGACCGTTTCGATGGCGATGAAACGGGAAGCCGCTTTCTTCGGTTCCCGGCCATGCTGGGGCAGCTTGATAAAGCGGTCGAGCCCATTTGGAATGGCCACAAACGCGAACATGGAGCGCGGCTCGCCTGCGTCCTGGCGCTCGCAGTCCAGCACGAGCACAAGCTCCTGACTCTGAATATGAGGAAAAGGATGTGCCGCGTCGACGGCAACTGCGATCAACGCAGAGAAAATACGGCGCATGAAATAGATATGCAACCAATCCTTGTCGGCATTGCTCAGTGCGTTTGCCAAGAGCAGTGTGATCGACTCTTTGGCGAGCTGATTTTTTAGCGCACTCCATTGGGCCTGCTGCCGCTGGGAAATCGTCGCGACAGCGGCGTTGATTTTTTGCACCTGCTGCTTCGGTGTCATCCCGTCGGGCGAGACTTCCAGAATCCGCATCGCCGCCTGCTCGTGCAGGCCGGCGACACGCACGCGATAGAATTCATCGAGGTTTGAACCGGAGATGGCCAGAAACCTGACACGCTCAAGAAGCGGATTACGCGCGTTTCCCGCCTCCTCCAAAACGCGCTTATTGAACTCGAGCCACGACAGCTCCCGATTGAAAAAACGTTCCGGGCCAAAGGCTTCGATTCTGTCCCGGTAGTCGGGGGCAGGCTCTACTTTGGCGAGTGACATTGCGTTTACCTCCAGCGAGAATGACTAGCGCCCGGGCACCGGCCCTCGGCGGTCACTGCCTCATATCAGATGCGGTTGGTACGTTCACCTCCGTCATTGCGAGGGGGTTTAGCCCGAAGCAATCCAGAGCCAAATGCAAGCGTAAACAGCAAGTTGCACTGGATCGCCACAATGGCTTTGCCGCCACGCGATGACGGCACTGGACCCGCCACCGGACGCATTCAACCGGCTTTAACCCTGTAAGATGACGCGCCCGTCCGCGCGCTGCAAGTTCTTCTTCAGGCTTCGCAATGGTCGTCATCTCCGTCTTCCTCGCAAGCGTTCAGCTCCTCGAACACTTTTGCGGCTAACGCGCGGGTAATCTTGCGATGCTCCGAAAGAGCCAGCTTGTCGAGGTGCGCCGTGAGCCGTTGCGCTGCGGCCATCGACCGCTCCATCCTTGAAATGAGATAGGAAATGACGCCGGGCGGAACTTCGATCTGCCGGTCGGCGAAATGTTTGACGAGGAGCGCCGCCAAGTGCTCCTCGTCCGGCTGCTGGATTTCGGCGGCGGGGTACGACCGGACACGCGAGCGAAGATCGGGGAGCGCGAGCTTCCACTGCCCAGGAGGCGTTTCCGCGGTGAGCAGGATGGAGGAGCCATGCTCGCGCGCCAGGTTCAGATGATGAAAAAGCGCGGTTTCGCAAAAAGCGGCGGTGCCGATATCCTCCACGATGAGCGGCGCGAAGGGTTCGGACCACACGTGCGCGGCGAGTTGAACCGCTTCGAGGAAACTGGCATTCGAGCGGGTCTGCCAAATCTTGGCAAGATAGGTTTTGCCCGATTGAGGCGGCCCATACACGATTGCGGCCGGCGCGTGCCAATCGGGCCAAGCTTTGACGAGGCGCAAGGCCTGCTCGTTCCGGAAGGTTACGTAGAAATCCGCCTCGTCCCAACTCTCAACATGCGGAAGGTCCAAGACAAGCTGAGCGCCTTTCACGCTGGCTTATCTCCGTTACAATGCCGCGCCGTCAGTTTTGTGCTCATGATTGCCCTCGCCATTGTGCATGGGGCTCGCATAATAGCTGCGGATTGCGTGGCGCGCCAGGACGCCGGTAACGGCGGCAAGCGGCACCGATATGAGAAGACCGAGAAAGCCGAGGAGATAGCCGGACGCGATCAACGCAAAAAGCAGCCAAACTGGATGCAACCGGATTTTATTGCCGACGATATTTGGCGTCAGCACATTGCCTTCGACGAGCTGGCCGAATACGAAAATGCCGCAGACTATGGCGACCTTGGTATAATCCGGGGAAAACTGATAGAGCGCGACGCCCCCCGAGACGAGAAAACCGGTTGTCGACCCGAGATAGGGCACAAAGCTGAAGAGGCCCGCGAAAAGCCCTATCAGCAGGCCATAGTTCAGGCCGATGAGACCGAGCGCTACCATGTAAAAGCCGGACACTATGGCAAGCACGATAAGCGTGCCTCTCAGATATCCTGCCAT
>JBKQOR010000101.1:0-39383 GCA_052145435.1 Rhodomicrobium sp.
TCGAGTCCCTCCTCCGCTACCAATAAAATCGAAGGCTTGCGCGGCTCGTCAGCTGAACGGTGATATTGTCGGCAAGCGCACCGGAAAAGGCGGCTGGAAGGCCTCAAGATAGTGCCGGCGTTGCCGCACTGAAAATGCAAAAAAAGCAACACCATCGCCGCCAAAGAGAAAATCAAGGGCAGCTCATAGACTGCTGGCGCCCCGGAACGGTCTGCGCTAAGCGGCTAATCGGACGGGATGCGGCCGCAGCGCTATGCCGTGCAAAACTGTTCGAGGCGCGACGATATTCTTCCAGCGCGCCGCGCCGGCGTTTAAGATTGCGCTATGATTCCGCTCGCCCCGGTTTTAACCCCGCACGGCGCCCTTGTGCTGATCCAAGCCGGGGACGGCGCCGTTTTGGCTGGAGAACGCGGCGAGCGGCTCGAACGCGCTTTCGCGCGGGGAAGCGGACACGGGCTGCTTTCGCTCGGTGTGGACGACGCCGGGGCGATCCTGCCGCCAGCATTATCCTGGTGGCGGGATTTCGGAGCCCGGTTCACCGCAGCCCTCTGCGCCGCGCCAAACCGTGAAAAGGGCGGCGCGGCCATCCGGACACCTGTACTCGATCCCGCGGAGCTGGCGCGTTTGGCAGACTCTCCGCCGATCATGGCAGGCGCCGAATACCTCTCCGCTAACGTTCTCGCCTCGCTGTGGCGCTCCATGGGGCAGGCCCTCGATGCCGAGCTTGCCCAATCCCGCTGCTCTTTGCAGGAATTTCTCAAGCGCCGTAATCCAGCGTGGAATCTCGTAGGCCGGGTCCATTTCAACCTTGCCGAAAACCGCCGGGACGCGGAGGCACCCTTCGCTTTTCTCGCCACCTACACGACGCGTCTGTCGGCCCAGGCCAAGGCGCAGCATCTGCCGCTAGGGCAAGCCCTCAAAGAATATGCCGGCGCGGCGAACAAGGACCGGCTCCTGTCACTGCTGACCCCGGTGCAGACAGCCGCCGCTTTGTGCCCATGGCTCAAGGCGATGGTGGACGAAGGCGAAATATACTATCCGCTCCGCTGGACAGCGCCAGAGGCGTTGCAGTTCCTCAACGATGTCCCAGCGCTCGAAAGTGCCGGCGTGGTGGTACGCACACCAGCGAGCTGGCGCATGAACCGGCCGCCGCGCCCGCAGGTCAAGGCATCGGTTGGTGGTTCGGACCCATCCTTTGTCGGCGCCGAGGCGCTCCTCGATTTCAACCTTGAGGTGACGCTCGATGACGAAACGCTCACCGAAAAAGAGATCCGGGAGATCCTGCGGAGCTCTGACGGGCTCGCGCTGGTGCGCGGCAAATGGGTGGAGATCGATCGCGAGCGGCTGCAAAAGACGCTGGCGCAATTCGAGGCGATAGAACGGCGTGCCGGCGCCGAGGGCCTGACTTTTGCAGAGGCCATGCGTCTCGTCGCTGGTGCGGGCGTCACGGACCATGCCGATGACGGCGTCCACGCCGGATGGAGCGAGATCGCTGCCGGGCCATGGCTCGCGCAGACCCTCAAGATGATGCGCCAGCCGGATGGGCTCTCGCACGCCGATCCCGGCGAAGCGCTGCAGGGAACGCTGCGCCCCTATCAGCACGCCGGGGTGGAGTGGCTTTATCTGCTAACGCGCCTAGGGCTTGGAGCCTGCCTAGCCGACGACATGGGACTGGGCAAAACGATTCAGGTCCTGTCGCTGCTCCTTATACTCAAGCGGCAGGCGGACAAAGCGGGCAACGGCGAGCCGGCCGGACCGAGCCTTTTGATCGCACCCGCCTCCCTCCTGGCGAACTGGGCGGCGGAAATCGCCAAATTCGCGCCCACTCTAAACGCTCTGGTGGCTCACCCGTCCGCGATGCCGCAGGCCAGGCTGACAGCGCTTTCCAGCAATCGCTTGGCCGGCATCGATCTGGTCATCACAAGCTACGGCTCAGCGATCCGCCTGCCCTGGCTAAGCGAGGTCCACTGGCGCCTCGCGATCTTGGACGAGGCCCAGGCCATCAAGAGCCCCGAAGCCAAGCAGACCAAGGCCATCAAGCGCCTCAAAGCCCGCTCGCGCATCGCACTGACCGGAACGCCCATCGAAAACCGGCTCTCCGATCTGTGGTCGCTGTTCGACTTCATCAATCCTTCGCTGCTGGGCACAGCCAAGCAGTTTACTCAGTTCGTCAAGCGGTTGGAGGACCGCCCTCATAATCCCCACGGTCCCTTACGCGATCTAGTGCGGCCTTACATCCTGCGCCGCTTGAAGACCGACAAGAGCATCATTGCCGACCTGCCCGATAAGACGGAATTGAAAGCTTACTGCCCGCTCAGCCGAAAACAGGCCGCGCTCTATCAGCAAGCCGTGGCGGACCTTGGCGAAAGGCTCGAAACCGCTGACAATATCGAACGCAGGGGCGTGATCCTGGCCGCCCTGATGCGCTTCAAGCAGATATGCAATCACCCCTCTCAATGGCTGGGCGACGGCAGCTGGGCCGAAGCGGACAGCGGCAAGCTCGCGCGCCTGCGCGACATCGCCGAAATTATCGCGTCGCGCCAGGAAAAAGTCCTAGTATTCACCCAATTCAAGGAGACCACGGCACCGCTGGAGGCATTTCTCGGCGGCGTATTCGGGCGCCCCGGCCTCGTTTTGCATGGCGGGACCGAGGTCAAAAAGCGCAAAGAGCTTGTGAAGCGGTTCCAGGAGGACGAGAGCGTTCCGTTCTTCATCCTGTCGCTGAAGGCCGGCGGAACGGGCCTCAATCTGACCGCCGCCTCGCACGTAATCCATTTCGACCGCTGGTGGAACCCAGCCATCGAAAACCAGGCCACCGACCGCGCCTTCCGCATTGGCCAGACGCGCAATGTTCTTGTGCATAAATTCGTCTGCCGGGGCACGGTTGAGGATAAAATAGATCAGATGATCGAGTCGAAGAACCGTCTCGCTGGAGATTTTCTCGAAGGCGGCGCCGAGGTGCGGCTGACGGAGATGGATGACGCGGCATTGATGAAGATGGTGGCGCTCGATTTGGCCGCAGCGGCAAAGGAAGGGTGAGGCGATGTCCTTCTATGAGTGGAAACCTTATGTGCCGGTCGCCGAGCGCCGGCGGAAGGCCGCTCTGCTTGTCCAAAAGCTGGCGAAGAAAGGTGAAACGGTAGCGCCCGTGATCGTCGAAGGCCGGTCAATCGCCAGAACGTTCTGGGGCAAATCGTGGTGCGAGAATCTGGAACGCTACAGCGATTATGAGAGCCGCCTGCCTCGCGGGCGCACTTATGTACGCAACGGCTCGGTCGTCGATCTTAAGATCGCTCGTGGCGAAATCGCCGCCATGGTCAGCGGCTCGGAAATCTACAAGGTGGCGATCGCCATCGCGCCCGCTTCCCAGCCTGTATGGAAAGCTCTATGCAAGGACTGCGCAGGGAGCATCGATTCGCTGATCGAGCTGCTCCAGGGGCGATTCTCCAAGGGCGTGATGGAACGCGTCTGCCTGCCGGACAAAGGGCTTTTCCCGTCGCCCAAAGAGATCAAGCTGTCTTGTAGCTGCCCCGACTGGGCGGATATGTGCAAGCATGTGGCCGCTGTGCTTTATGGGGTTGGCGCGCGCCTGGATGCAAGTCCTGAGCTGCTGTTCACCCTGCGCGGGGTTGACCACACCGAGCTGGTGGCGAAGGCGGGCGAAGGCTTGCCGCTGGCAAAGAAGCCGGCATCGAGCAAGCGCGTTATAAGCGGCGGCGATCTCGGCGCAATCTTCGGCGTGGAACTGGCGGAGACCGGCGGCCGCGCGGATGCTCCAGCGCCTAAATCCGCGAAGAAGGGACAGAAGAAGGGGGACGCGCGCACCAAGGCACGTACCAAAGCGGCTAGCGGAAAGGCTCCGGCAGCGGCACGGAAACGCGCGGAGGCCAAGCCGCCCAAGCGCCCGCTGTTTTCTCCTGCACCGTCAGCCAAATCGCCACGAGCCGGGATGGTTCCAGCAGAAGCCGCATTCCGTACCACGCGCAACATAGACACCCAAAGTCCGCCCAAGAAGACGCCCGCGAAGAAGGCGTTGACTAAGACGCCGATAAAGCCAATCGCGGCAACGGCCAAGCCTTCACGGTCCGCCAAGGGCTAGTGAAGCCGCAAGAATGCCGCTGCGCGAGGGCCCGCGGCAACCACGCGCCATACACAAGCGCTCGAAGCTTGCCGGGCAAGACTGTCGGCAATGGAGCGCAAGAGAGGGTCCGGATTTGACCCAATCAAAGCCCGATAGACCCCAGGGCGCCATCAAGTGACGACATCTGGCTGCTCGCGGGCAGTGAACTCGCGCAAGCGCGCAAGCTCACCGGCCGTTGCGATCAGGTCCGCGAGCGCAGCCTGCGTGTCCTGCGCCAAAAGCGCGGGGTTCGCCTCGTAGCGCTCGATATAAACGCGCAGCGTCGCGCCCGTGGTGCCGGTGCCCGACAGCCGGTAGACGATGCGCGCGCCGTCCGCGAAGACCACGCGCAGGCCCTGGTTTTTCGACACACTGCCGTCCACCGGATCGGTGTAGCTGAAATCGTCCGCCTGCGCGACGAGGCGGCCGCCAACGCGCGTGCCGGCCAGGCCTTCGAGCCGCTCGCCGAGCGCCTGCATGAGCGCCTGCGCGGCCGGCGTGTCCAGGCCCTCATAATCGTGGCGCGTGTAGTAGTTGCGCCCATAGGCGGCCCAGTGCTCGCGCGCGATCTCCCGCACGCTTTGGCCGCGCGCCGCGATGACGCTGAGCCACAACAGCACCGCCCAGACACCGTCCTTCTCGCGCACATGGTTGCTGCCGGTGCCGGCGCTCTCCTCGCCGCACAGCGTGATGCGCCCGGCGTCAAGCAAATTGCCGAAGAACTTCCAGCCGGTGGGCGTCTCATAGCACGGCACGCCGAGCTTGGCGGCGACGCGGTCGACGGCGGCGCTGGTCGGCATCGAGCGCGCCACGCCCGCAATGCCCGCCCGGTAGGCCGGTGCCAGATGGGCGTTCGCCGCGAGCATCGCGAGCGAATCCGACGGCGGGATGAAGATGCCGCGGCCGATGATGAGATTGCGGTCGCCGTCGCCGTCCGATGCCGCGCCGAGGTCCGGAGCGCCGGGCCCCATCATAAGGTGGAGCAGCTCCTTGGCGTGCACGAGGTTTGGGTCCGGGTGGTGGCCGCCGAAATCGGGCAGGGGCACGCCGTTGCGCACCGTGCCGGCGGGCGCGCCAAGTTCCCGCTCGAAAATCGCGTGCGCGTAAGGGCCGGTGACCGCATGCATCGCGTCGAAGGCGAGCCGCAGTCCGCCCGCGATCGCCGCACGGAGCGCCGGAAAGTCGAAGATCTCGCGCATCAGCTCGACGTAATCGGCAACCGGATCGATCACCTCGACCTGCATCTCGCCCACGCGGTGGCTGGCGATGCGGCCGAGGTCCACATCGGGCATGTCCAGGCTCAGGATTTCGGTGATTTTCAGCGACTCGGCGTAGATTGCGTCCGTGATCTTCTCCGGCGCCGGCCCGCCATTGGCGGCGTTGAACTTGATGCCGAAGTCGCCATCCGGCCCGCCGGGGTTGTGGCTGGCCGACAAGATCAGGCCGCCGAAGGCCTTGTGTTTGCGGATGATGCAGGACGCAGCGGGGGTGGACAGGATGCCGCCAGCGCCCACGAGCGCACGGCCGAAGCCGTTGGCCGCGGCGATGCGGATGACGGTCTGGATCGCCTGCGCGTTGTAGTAGCGGCCGTCGCCGCCAACCACCAGCGTTAGGCCGCCGAAACCGTCCGCGGGCCGCACGGCGTTGAACACCGATTGCACGAAGTTCGCCAAGTAATGCCCCTGAGCGAACTCGGTCACCTTCTTGCGCAGGCCGCTGGTGCCGGGCTTCATGCCGGCGATCGGGGTGGTCGCGATGCGCTGGAGAGACATGGGCGCCCCATTGAGTTGATGCGGACTTGCATACTCCGCAGGCGCCGCGCTGCCAATATGGATTTTCCGGCCAGCTGTCCAGGCCCGCATTTAGTCCGCGCGGGGGTCGAAAGCGGTTCTGCCCCCTGTTTCATTAGATGTCCGCTTAACTGTTGCTTGCAGGAGGGTTGTTGGGCTCCCGTGGAAGCGGAATGACTATTGATGCCCTCCGCTTCAGTGGCCCCTCCCTAATCCGGCTTCGAGCGTCCGCCAATACCGTATTTGTCGAGAATTAGCTCGTGGCGATAGGCGAGTGAATACTCCGAGGCGCGACCGCGCAGAAATTCATCCGCCACGATTTTCCATCGGTAGGGTACAGCATAAATCGTTTTAGATTTCAATCGTTCCTCAAGCATTTCACAAAGAAGATAAGGCTGCACAGGATCGATGATAAAAATATTTACAGGGGAGCAGCGATACCTTGCTACGAACTTTTCCAAAGAAACCCAGTCATTGTATCCGACCTCTTGTCTTGAAAACGTGTACCCCACAATGGCCACGAACGAGGGAGTGAACTCCCACATCATGGATAATTTGCTCCGCAAGAGTTGGTCGTCCTCGCGTTCAGGTTCATCCATGATCACGTCAGGAAAAATATCTTCTAACTGAAATTCGTGAACTGTCTTCGCGAGGTTTGCCCAGCCCTCTTGGTCGAGTTCGCCGGGGATACTACCATGCAGGACTACTAATCGATGCTGACTATTCGATAGCTGCAACGCGAGGCGATCTACGTTGCATGTCATGATCCAGCCGGCGCGAAAGTTACGAAAAACGCGATAGATGTCGCTCTTACGAATAAGAGAAGCCGGTTGCACCAACGGAGCCATCATCCACATTTTCGCAGCAGGAGGAGACAGCATATGAAGTAATTCTGGCATGGGGTCTTCTTCGCCTGAGAAGAAAGGATTTTGGCGCTGCAGGCGGCGTGTTGTAAGACTTGGCAATGGTTTGTGTGTTGAATAGAACCCAACATCTCGATACTGGTCAATGATTGCTCGGTCTAGATCGCGGCCAAGCGGACTCACAGGAAACGAGGCACCAGCACCAACGTGGTAATGCCCAGCATAATATTGGAACCGTTGAAACAGCAGTTCTAAATCATGAACAGTTTTGCTCATATCGGGGCGAACCTCCGCCCATCTTGTGCAGTGGATTTGAACAAAACCCGCCAAGATGGAAGGCGCAGGCGGATTTTGCCCCGTACTCTTGGCACTAGCAGTCAAGTGCACAGGGATCGGCCCGTTAGTTAGGCCTACTTCTTCTTTGGTCGTTGGGCCAAATCAGAACCTGCGACCGTCCTCTGCCCCTTGGTGGCTTTAGGGTCTTTCAGCTCCTTGCTTGCTTCTTTCCCAGCTTTCTTGCCTGCTGCCATATGGTTTCAACCCTTAAGTTATGGACAAGCTCAGTGTGAACGATTCGCGTCTCTGGATGAACGGGTTCGATGAATAATTCACAACTGCCGCCTGAACGCTCCCTCAGGCGAGCATGTAACCTGATTAGGCCGATACTGCCGCTTTGCACTTGCCAACAGGCATTTCGGTCAAGGAGCCGGAGAATAGTCCGGCCGCGCGCTGGGCTTCATCCTACGAAAATTCGTTTGCCAAGAAAGAACGAATCATGAACATTGTGCATCGAACGCCATTCGGGAAACAATCTCCATGCTCGACCTCACATCCTTCAGCCTGGGCTTCTTGGTTGCGCCGGTTGTCTATGTCATATTCGGCGCCGCGGGTTACAGCACCTTTTGTGCCGGGAAGCGGCTCGCGTCTTCGTTCCGGCTTTCGAACTCATTTGAATTCCGGGAGGAGGCGGGCAGCAAGACGTCGTACCACCCCGCTTAACACGCCGGAGCCTTCCTACGCCGCGGTCTTCGAGCCTGCAATGAAGCGCTTTTCGCCTCCGGCTACACTTTCCATTACCGCGTCAGCGTTGCGGAGAGTCAAATAGGTGTGGCGGGGAGCGCCCGCCGCTTCCTCCGGGTAATCTGTGCGGAAATGCGCGCCCCGGCTTTCTTTTCGCGCATAGGCGCCCGCGGTAACGAGCAGAGCCGATTCCATCATGCCGCGAAATTCCAGCGACGGCGCCTCGGCCGAAAGCCCGCGCAGAGAACAAAGTGCTGTTTTCAAAGAGGTTTGCGAGCGTTCGACCGCCACATGCGTGGCCATGATTTCCCGAAGCTCAAGGATCGCGTTTGCTGCCTTTGCGGCATCCTCCTTCGGCAGATCGATGCTTTCCTCGCCTACGAAGCTTTCCTCGGCGAGCGCGGCCCACTGCGGCGCATCCACGGCGATGTCGCGCGCCACACGCGCCGCGAACACGACGGCTTCAAGGAGCGAGTTCGAGGCGAGCCTGTTTGCGCCGTGAACGCCGGTGCAGGCTGCTTCGCCGCAGGCCCAAAGCCCCGTGAGCGAGGTGCGGCCGCGCACATCGGTGAAAACGCCGCCCATGTGATAATGAGCGGCAGGCGCAATCGGGATCGGCTGCTTCTCAGGGTCGAGTCCAACCTCGCGGCAAACTTCGAAGGCCGTGGGGAATGCCTTTTCGAGGCCGAGAGCGCGGCAATCGAGAAACGCTCCGCGGCCTTGCGCGATTTCGCGATGGACAGCGCGGGCCACGATGTCGCGCGGTGCGAGCTCGGCGGCTGGATGCACCGCCGCCATGAAGCGCTCGCCGCTGCCGTTCACCAAAAGGGCGCCATCGCCGCGTATGGCTTCCGAAGCCAGCGGGGCCGGATCGCGCCCAACGTCGAAGGCTGTCGGGTGGAATTGTACGAACTCGGGATCGGCGATAATCGCGCCGGCGCGCGCAGCCATGGCAAGGCCGCCGCCATTGGCCTCCTTGGGATTGGTCGTAATCCGGTAGAGCTGGCCAATTCCGCCGGTCGCCAAAACGACGGCGCAGCCGGGCAGGAAGGACGCATGTCCCGGTTCGCCGGTCCGCCTTGCGTAGACGCCCCTCACGCGGCCTTTGCTGCGGACGAGCTCGACGGCTTCGGTATTTTCGAGAATGGAAATCGACGGGGCCGATGCAACGGCGGCGATGAGCGCGGCCATGATGGCCTTGCCCGCCCGGTCGCCCTCCACGCGCACGATTCGCCGGGCACTGTGAGCGGCCTCGCGGGAGAGACGCAGCTTTCCCTCAAGATCGCGATCGAACGGCACGCCATACTGCAGAAGGTCCTCGACACGCGCTCCGGCCTCGAAAGCCAGGAGCTGCGCGACGGCCGGGTCCACTAGGCCCGCGCCCGCGGCGATCGTGTCGGCTGCGTGAGAGCCGGGCGTATCGCCCTGGCCGATGGCCGCCGCGATCCCGCCTTGCGCCCATGTCGAAGATGCGCCCTCGCCAAGCGGTTTCGGGGTCAGAACCGTGACCGGGAGCGGCGCCAGCCGCAGAGCCGTAAATAGGCCGGCCAATCCGCCGCCGATGACAAGCACACGATGCTGCCTGGCTCGGCGTTGGAACTTTAATGGCTTGGCAATGGCTGTACCGCTCATGAAATCCCCCACTCGAACAGTCTGCCCGCAAACGCTGCTCCGCATCCGGAGTGCGCCGCATCGCGGAGGCGGCCTCCGGCAGCATCAAGCTGCCAGGTTCACCATTCTTTCCACCGCCAGGCGTGCCCGCGCTGCGATCTCTGGATCCACCCTGACCTCCTCTTTCATGAAGACAAGGCTATCCAGGATTTTCGGAAGCGAAATCCGTTTCATATACGGGCACAAATTGCAAGGCCGCGTGAACACGGTTTTGGGCGATTCGACTGCGACATTATCGGCCATCGAGCATTCAGTGACCAGAACAACACGGCCCGGCTGATGATCTTTCACCCACTTGATCATGCCATTCGTCGAGCCGGTATAGTCCGCCTCCTCGATGACATCCGGTGGGCATTCTGGGTGTGCGATAATTTTTACGCCCGGCTCGCTGTCGCGGTAGCGGCGTAGTTCTTCGCCGGTGAAACGTTCATGAACCTCGCAACGCCCCTTCCAGGCAATAACCTCGACCTTTGTCTGGGTCGCGACGTAGCGCGCAAGATATTCATCGGGGATGAGCAGCACGCGCGGCGCGCCAAGGCTCTCGACAACCTTCACCGCGTTCGCCGATGTGCAGCAAATGTCGCATTCGGCTTTCACGGCCGCGCTGGTGTTAACGTAGGTCACGACAGGCACGCCGGGATAAGCGGCGCGCAGCGCGCGGACATCCTCAGGGGTCACCGACGCGGCAAGCGAGCAGCCAGCATCCGGATCGGGAATGAGCACCGTCTTATCGGGATTAAGAAGTTTCGAGGTTTCGGCCATGAAGTGAACGCCGCATTGGACGATCACGTCCGCATCCGTTTTCGACGCTTCTTTCGCAAGCTGGAGGCTATCGCCCAAGATATCGCCGACGCCATGGAAAATTTCCGGCGTCATGTAATTATGCGCCAGGATCACGGCATTCCTCTCGCGCTTCAGGTCGCGGATGGCTTTGATGTAGGGGGCGTGCGCCGCCCATTCCAGCGGCGGGATGACGCGCTCGAGGCGGGCATAGACCGGTTTCAGCTCGCGGATCGCCTCGCGGATATAGGCCGCGTCGAAGCCTGGGTGAGAGGGCGCGGATTGGGTCCGATGAGCCGGCTCCTGGCCGGCATATTCGCGTTTCGGCCGCCGCGTGGGTTGAATTCCGCTATCGACGAACGTCATGTGTCTTCCTCCACCCCTGACTGCTTGCCCGCGTTGCTTTGCGGTGCAGTTATGCTCACATTGAGCATTACTGGTGCCGGAAAAACGCGGCCACTCCGCCGCCTTGCCATTCTTCCGCGCACTTATGCTCAGAACGACTATAAGATAAAGCGCGAAACCGCGCTTGCCAACCCTATTTTTTCAATTCCACCCGTGGCGCGGCAACCGGACGCACAATCCGCCGGTACACACAGGCTCGAATCGCCCGCGCAGAGGGCATAACGCTGGAGCGCGCGAAGGCATGCAGCGCTATGTTTCCTGGTGTCTATCTGCGAGCTCAGGGGTGCGCGTGCGCTTCGCCGTTTGCCGCCTGCGTCAGGGACGGGAACCATCCAGCGAAGGTCGGATCGAACTCGTGATAGTTGCAGGTGATCTCCTCGCCAGGAGCGATGTCGCGGATCGCAAAGCCTTCTTCGAAGCCGGTGAAATCGGTGTTCGGGGCCTCGCTGTGGTTCATGAACCGGCCGTTGTCCGCTTCCAAGACCCAGATGCCGGGCTTGCGCATATGCGGATAAGAATAGCGAGCGATAAAGTCCTGCATATGAGGCGGAAGCTCTTCGATGTCGGCTTCGGTGAAGAACACATCGAATTTCGGCTCCAGGCGCCAGATAACATCGCCGGTTTTGATGGGCTCAGCAGCGTAGATGCCTACGCCCTCGATTGTGCTGTTCGAGAGATAGGTGCGGACAAGCATCATGATTGGTTAGTTCCCAATGGTATGTGAGGTTGATTTTGCTTTTTTGAAGCTTGGCGGCGTGCGCCGGATTTGTGCTCACGGCCTTCTGGGCGGCCCGGCCGCGAAGGAGGCTGTCCTCTCTCACATGTGCTTTTTCAACATCCTTCAGCGATGATTGGGAAATCGCGGTTGTTCTAGTTGCACCGTGCAACGCAGATCGAAGATGATTGCACAATTGAGGGCTTTTGCAACATACATATTGAGCGCGCACTCGAAGCCCGGAAATTAGCTGTGAAAATGCGACTCGATCGGCTCTTGGTTGCCCGCGGACTAGCGTCCACGCGCTCGCAAGCGCAGGACCTGATCCGGCGCGGCGCAGTTCGTCTCGCCGGCCGGACCGTGCTCAAAACGGGCTTGGAAGCCTGCGAGGATCAGTGCCTGCAAGTCCTTGAAACCGAACGATATGTTGCGCGAAGCGCCTGGAAACTCCGCGCGGCTCTCGATGCGTTCGGGTTCAGCCCGCGCGGCCGCGCCTGCCTCGACGTAGGCGCGTCCACCGGCGGTTTTACGCAGGTTCTTTTGGAGCGCGGCGCGGAGCGCGTTTTTGCCGTCGATGTGGGCCGGAATCAGCTGCATTCCTCGCTCAAGACGAACCCAAAAGTGGTCGCGATGGAGGCGACGGATGCGAGGACGCTGACGCCGGGCATCTTGCCTGTCCGAATCGAATCGGTGACTTGCGATGTCAGCTTCATTTCGCTTCTCAAAATCCTGCCGGCTATCCTGCCCTTGGCGGAAGAAAATGCATGGCTCGTTGCACTGATAAAGCCTCAATTCGAAGTGGGGCGCGCGTCGATCGGAAAGGGCGGCATCGTCAAGGACGAGGCGGCAAAGCGCGAAGCGGCCGCCCGCGTTCTGGCGAGCATAGAAGCGGCAGGATGGACGGTTTGCGGAACTCTCCCCTCGCCAATTGCGGGGCAAGATGGCAATGAAGAAACGCTCGCCGGCGCCACGCGGCAAGCCTAGCGTTCAAGAGCCCGCAGAGGCCGTGCCGGTAACAGTGGCGATTGAAGCCATGGGGACCCAAGGCCATGGCGTCGCGCGCATCGGGGGCGAAAGAATTTTGGTTCCCTTCGCTTTACCCGGCGAGCGCGTGCGCGTTGAACTTCGGGGCGCGCGGGCCGATGCGGTTGCAATAGAGACGCCCTCGCCCGATCGCATTGGGCCCCTGTGCAAGCATTTTGGGGCGTGCGGCGGCTGCGCCCTGCAGCATTGGAGCGAAGAGCGGTACCAGGAATGGAAAACAGGCTTGGTCACGCAAGCTCTGGCGCATGCCGGCATCGAGGCGGCGCCCGGGCCGCTCAAGAGCTATCCCGTATCCAGCCGCCGCCGCGCGGCGTTCACGGCCCGCAGCATGGGCGGAAAAATCGAGCTCGGCTATAACGCCGAACGCAGCCACTCCCTTATCGATCTTGAGGAATGCCCTGTCCTCTTGCCAGCCATCGCGCTGGCTTTGCGGCCTCTGAGGTTGGCTTTGGCCGCGGCGATGCCCGCGCGAAGCGAGGCGAAAGTGTATGTTGCAACGGCGGAAAACGGTCTCGACTGCGCCGTGCACGGACCAGCTCTTAGAGCCGCCGCGCGCACCGGCCTGCTGCAAGCGCTGGCCGGTGCCGGCTTCATCCGCGCGACCTGGAACGAAGAGCTTGTGTTGCTCGCCGCAGCTCCTTTCGTCTCCTGCGGCGGCGTGAAAGTGACGCTCCCGGCGGGCGCCTTCTTGCAGGCCGTCGAGGCTTGCGAGCATGATATGGCGAATTGGGTTCTCAATGCACTGAGCGAAGCGAAGGCGGCCTCCGGCCCAATCTGCGACCTCTTCGCCGGGCTCGGCGCCTTCAGCTTTCCAGCTGCACGGCTCGCACCGGTAACGGCCTTCGAGGAAAACCCAAGCGCCGTGGTAGCGCTTGCAGCGGCGGCCAAGCGTGCCAAAGGGCTGAAGCCCGTCACCGCGATCCGGCGCGATCTTTACCGCAATCCCCTCGGGTCTCTGGAGCTGAATAAATTCGCGGGTCTCGTCATGGATCCGCCGCGCGAAGGGGCGGAGGCACAAGCCCGCGCTTTGGCGGCATCGAAGGCCGCAACCGTCGTCATGCTCTCTTGCAATCCTTCGACCTTCGCCCGCGACGCCGCTATCTTGACCGGCGGCGGTTTCCAGCTCTCGCGCTTGGCCGCCTTCGATCAATTCAAGTTCTCGGCCCATGTCGAGATCGCCGCGCTGTTCCAGCGCTCGGAGGGCACGCCGCGCAGGCGTTCAGCGTTGTAATGCGAGACTGCGCAAGCCCTAAGTTCGCGCGTATGCGTAAGCGCGTACGCGCGGACGGCGCCGGAACCGGTCAAGACTTCCGGCGCTTGGTATTACCTTAGGAGTTGCACGCAGCAGCGTTATTGCGGCCGCTTCTCATTCTTGGCGGAACGGAAGCCAGCGCTGGCGGTGTCTTTCTCGCACATATAGGCGCCACGCTTCGTCTGCCCGTAGGATCGCGAGCCCGCGAAATGATAAACCTTCGAAAGCGTATTCGCCCAAACGACCGTTTCGCCAGGGCAGTGCGCTTTCGCTTCCATTTCGGAAGCAAATTGCCCCGCGCCGGCTGATATGGTTGCAGCGCGGCGGTTCCGTTGCGCAAGCGGTTCCTTGGCCGCCCTGCGGCTTGGAGCTGGGGCTGGCGCAGCGTTTTCGGGCGGCTGTGCCGTGGTCTGGCCCGGCGTTGCGGGAGCAGCCGGATTGGCGGCTGTTTGCGCTGTGCCGGAGCGGCATTCGACCATGAAGGCCTTCTTGGTCTTGTGGGCGCCTTGGATGGCTGCCTTGTTCGCCCTCCATTCGGCCTCGCATGCTTTTGCAGTTTTTTGCTCGGCATGACTTGCAGCCGAAAGCACCGCCATAGTGGCTAAAGCGGCTATGCACCGGAAAAAAAATCGGGATCTGTTCATCACGCTACTCGCTTAAGATCGGTTTCTCTTATGAGAAAGCGAAACCGGTGAGCGAAGCGTTAACTTTCGCGCAGCCGCTCTTCCGGCGGAGGCTTGAAAGTGCCGGGCCGGATTAGGACTTTGCGGAAGAATGAAGGAAGCGTTATGCGCGCAGGCAGACTTTTAGTTTTCGGGCATTTCCGGACTGCGGGACCAGGGCTACGCGGGACAAGCACCCCGGCCCCTGCAGCAACGCGGGACCTCTGGAGTATCGCGCATAGGCGTTACGCTTCAGTAAAAGCTAGTAGAATAATGAAGATCGGAAAACATGCAGGCGCCTATGGACAAAAGCGTTTTGGCCTTTGCGGAGAGGTTGCGTGCCAAGGCGGATGCTTTGGGCGATACGGGCGGAATCGAATGGCGGCTCAGCCGCGCTCCGGTTTGCTATGAGTCTGCTGTAGCCGGGATGGAGGAGCGCGCCGCGGCGATCGGGGCCGGGCTGAAGCCTGAACTCGTTTGGCTCCTGGAGCACCCGTCCCTTTATACCGCAGGCACAAGCGCAAAAGCCGGAGATCTCCTCGATGCGGCGCGCTTTCCGGTCTATCCGAGCGGCCGCGGCGGGCAATACACCTATCACGGGCCGGGCCAGCTTGTTGCTTACGTCCTCCTCGACCTCAACAAGCGCGGCCGCGATGTGCGCCGCCACGTGCACCGGCTTGAGGCGTGGGCCATTGCAGCGCTGGCGGATTACGGAGTGTCTGGCGAGCGCAGGGAGGGCCGGCCCGGGATCTGGGTCAAGAAACCGCAAGGGGATGCGAAAATCGCCGCGCTTGGCGTGCGCGTGCGGCGCTGGATCACCTATCACGGCATCGCCGTCAATATCTGCCCCGACCTGTCGCATTTCTCGGGGATCGTGCCGTGCGGGATCGCCGATGCGGGGGTGACGTCGCTCGCGGCCGAATGCCCGGGCGGGCTTCGCCCCCGATAGCGGAGCGGCGCATCGGCCAATGGTTCGAGCGGCTGCAATGTCCGGTTCGGGGCCGCAGTGGCCTTGCACGCCCGTGCCAGCGGCGAAAAATGACCCCAACGCGGCATTGCTTGCCGGAAAGGACGTTAGACCGTCATGGGTGCCAAGCGGACTTGCGCACGGGATGAGGCCAACGGACGAAGAAGCCCTATTGCTCAGATGGCGCCAATTTTTCGAATGCTCTTTCAAGATCGACCGTTACGGGTACCTTGTCATCCAACGAGCCTGGCTGCCTCCAGGTGGTGGCGGTCACGATATGCGGTCCAGAGAAAGTAAATTCCCCGGAGAGCGACGGTTTGCCATCGATGATGCCGCTTAAATTGGCGATCCGCGAGCTTTTGCGGTCATAAACCATGATCGGAAACGACCAGGGCGAATGGCCGCCCGAGGACATCGTGCTGTAGACGAAGAATTGCGAGTCGGGCGACCATTTCGCGACGTATACGTAATACCCGTTCATCCCTCGTGGCGACGAATAATCATTTGATATCAATGTATTACCATCGCTTGAGCGGATCACGACGCGGCTTTCCATGTCGGGCGTGGCGTCGAGGCTGACATCCGCGGGGAACACCAATGCGCGCATCGCCTTATCTGGGGAAACGAAAATTTGGGGTACTGCGCACCGGCAGCTCGCTTCCGGCCGCCTGACAGGCAGGGGCTTGTGCCCGCTGCATTGCTCATCAGCCTGAACGGCCGTGGAAAGCAGCGGCGTGGAGGAAATGGCTAGCATCGATAGTGAAAGAAACATGGTCGTTCTCATGCAAATCCCCTGACCTGCTTACCGGCGTATTGCATTATGCAGCGTTACTGTTCCGCCGGCCAGTTTAGACGTTGCATTCTACGCGCCGCGGCGCTCCTTTCTGACGTCTAATTCCGCAGCCAGCGGCTCGTGGAACACCAGCCTGCTTCGACCGCGCGGTGCCGCAGTTTATTGGGCACGGTTGACTGTAATTGAGAGCCGTTTGTGACATAATGTTCTAACTCTGCCTTATGAGGATAGCCCGCATGTGCATTTCATTGCTTCAGTGTGGCGCTCAAGTTTTGCTCGGCATTTGCGTTTTGTCATGGCCCTATCCGCCGGCTTGCGCCCAGCCCAGGGCCGCCGTTGAACAGCATCTCAAACCTGCGGAGGCGCCGCAGTGTGGCTCAACCGCAGATACCACACCGGGCGGACTGGCCGTCGTTCTGCCGTCGGGACAGAACAGGTCCCAAACGCAAGATCTGCAAGCCTTGAATAACCCCTACATGAGCGGCGTGCAGGCACAGATCAACTGGCCGGACATCGAGCCTGTTCAAGGGAGACCGGATTGGTCGAAGCTCGATGTGTTGTTCGCTGCCGCGGAGTCATCTAAGAAATGGGTTCAACTCGCTATTTTTCCCGGCTTTTTTTCTCCCGGATGGGCCTTGGAAGGCGCACAGACCGATCTGTTCGTGATCCCCTATGGACCAGGGCATGGCACGGTGACGAAGCTGCCGATGCCGTGGGATCGGGTGTACCTCGACCGCTGGTTCGCATTCGTGAGGCAGCTCGGGCAAAGGTATGGAGGCTCACCGGCTTTTAGAATGATAGCGGCCGCCGGACCGACATCGGTGTCCGAGGAGATGACGTTGCCCAGCTCTCCGCCGGCTATTCAGAAATGGCTTCGCGACGGCTATACACCCGGTAAATATCTCGCCGCATGGGAAGAGACCTTTCATGTCTATGCGGTCTCCTTTCCCAATCAGTGCATTTCGCTGGCAGGCCCGGGCCTCCCGATCCTTGAAGGCGGCAGGTTCGATCATGCCGCGCATCTACGCGCAAGGCACGAAATCGTCGAACGGGCAAAGCGCGTCTTCGGCCGCCGGCTGGCAATTCAGTCGAACGATCTTCATGCCGGGCACGCGCGGGTCGAAGCCCCCGATTTCACCGGCTTCATCAATAGCTATAGCGGACGAATCATCACCGGCTTCGAAATGCGCGGCGGTTCCCACGGCCCCATCCCGAGCAAGATCATGGGCGCCGATGGCGACCCGCCTCTGGCTTTGAGAAGATCGATCGATAAGGGGATGGCACCGAACGATGCGGGACGGCACATCGACTATCTGGAGATTTACGAAGGAGACGTGCTTGCGGACGATATGCAACCGGTACTGCGATATGCCGCGTCGCTATTCCGCCCGCCGGCACCACGATGAACTGTTTTACATGCCGCATGCCGGCGAGCAGCAGCACTTTTCTCTCGCCGCGGCCTCATCTACGCTGCTTGCAATAGCCGGATGCCGTGCGCCGGCACCGTAACCGCCAGTGTGTCTCCTTGGGCCGTGAACGTATCGCCGCTGACGCCATCCCGCCAGCTTCCTGGTGCATCCGGAAACACAATTTGCCGGGGCACCTCGGCGACACTCACAGCAGTCAGCGCCACGCCATTCGCGCTGGTGAACCGCCAGCCGGCGGCCCGGGGAAAGTGAGAGGCCACTGCTGCCACCGTACTGCCATGGTCGATGAACTTGGCGATGCCAGCGCGCGCGGTGAGTAATGATTTAAGGTAGGCGGTTGCGGCGGGGGCGGGCCGTCCTGCAAGCGCAGAGTCGATGGCCACGGCGCGCGGGCGCAGCGCCTCAAGCACGCGATGAAACGAGCCGGGGTCCTTGATGGCGTCCCGCATGGGATCGCGGTTCTGCGCCGAAAGCGCCCAGCCGGCAAACTCGTTGAGGGGCGCCATGCTGAGGCCGAGAATGAGGCCGGCATTGCGCCATTGGTGGAGATTGCGGAGGGCTTCGAAGGCGATGCGATACAAATCCTTAGGTTTATCCGGCAACTCCCTTTTTATGAAGGCATCGAGCACCCCCGTCGCGGAGCCGTGCGGCGGCGCTTGCAGAAAACTGGCGAGACAGGCGAGCTTGGCGCCGATGGCAAGTATTTGATGCCAGTCGTCGATTGACCAGCTCGCTAGTACCGTATCGGTCTGTCCCTGAGCATCCCAAAGCCAGTGGCTAGCCAGGCCGTGAATTCCGGTATCGAGCGATCCGTCGATGAACGCGAACAGGCCTTTCAGTTTCGGGCCCTCGATGAGGATAATCGCCTCGGGGTTCACCGAATGCATGGCGGCGCGGACCCGCTGCATGAGCCGGGCCGCGCCGTTGTTGAATACCTCTTTGCTGCCCAGCGGATGGCCATGGGGCCTGGCAACGCACTCCCAATCCATCTGATAGCCATAGGAATCGACGAAGATCCCGTCCATGCCATACCCAGCGATCCGGCGGGCCACGCCTTCTAAATAGGCTGCAAATCCTTCCGCAGCGGGACACAGTTTCCAATTTCCAGGATAGGGCCGCGCGGGAGGTCCGTTTGGGCGCAGGATCGACCACTGCGCCCCATGCGCTTTGCCGGTGCTGGTTTCCTCGCCGATGATGAAGCCCTCGACATAGACGATAATCCGTCCACCCTGCGCGTGCAGAGCCGCGATGCCCTCCTTAAGAGCCGCCTCGCCGCCAAGGTCGCTACGGGGAATGTAGTCTCCCTTTGCCTGCCAGTAATCGATCCGGCGCGCGCCAGGCAGGCCCTCGTACCAATCCACGAGATAAATTGAGCTGGTTCCAAGCGACTTCGCCTCGCTGAGCAGAATGGGAAGATCGCGAAAGCTTTTTAGCTTCAACGCGATCCTGTCCTCCCGGTGCGTGATGAAATCGAATACGCCAAGACCCGCGCTCGTGGTGTCGGGGACGTACCATCCCGGCGTATCGCGTACCCAGGCCGGGGATGCGGCAAACTTCACTCCAGCGGCACCGCCGCTCTCCGTAGGCAAATAGAGCCTGTTCCTGCCACCAGCGATAGGTACACCTAAGTCAGCTTTCCCAGCTGCCAATGCCCGCTTGCCGAAGGCCGCAACCGCAGCCGCGCCGGCCAGAAATTCGCGCCGTACCAAGGAGATGGTCATTGAACGCCTCCTTATCTTACGCAACGGTTCGGCTAGGGTTTATCCGGCTTTGACCGAATTAAAGCCTGAGCCTGGCTCAGATTCAAAAAGCACTCTAAGGCGTATCGCTTTGCAACGTGGTACCCATGACCGACACCTCATAGGGGTTCCACGCCGATACCACCCAATAAATCGTGGCTCGCCGGCCGGAGCCGCCTGCCGGACGGGTGTAGCGATTGAGCACGTAGGGGGCGTAAATTCCCCCGGGGACAAATTTACCGTCTTTCTTGACCGGCCAGAAGTTCCGCCGGCTCCCGCACCCCCGGATACTCATCAGCATGCGGCAGCGGAGGCGTTCGGCATCGAGGATCGCTTCCGGCGCCGCCCAGGGCCCCCAGGGTGCCGCAGCGATGCGCGCCCAGACCTTATGGTGGCATTGGTAGAGCATGAGCCACTTGCCGAGCGGCCGGTTCCAGGTGATCGAGAACTCACCGATGCATTGTTCGGCGGGCTCGGCCGGAACGAAAATCTCTGCTTCCCCCGGAGGCTTCCACGCTTGAAGGCCGCCGGCGCCGGAAGCTGGCGCTCCGCGCATCCAGGCTTCGTGCGGCACCCAAACCGGATTCCCATCCGGCGCGCGCCCGATAAAGAATTGCCATGTAGCCGGGTTGGCGAGGGAGGCGATTGGGGCGTGCGCCAGATAAGGGATGCTTGCGCGGTAGCGCGGAACGCCGAAGATGAAAATGCCGAGCCGTTGATCCTCCGGAAGATCGGCCAGCAGCCCGGTATTGATCGCCGTCGCATAGACGAAGCCCTTAGGCATGGGCACCACGTGGCTGAAGGTGCGGGCGTCGTCCTCCGAGCGCGCCAGCACGGAACGCCCGATGCTGTTCTGTGCGTCTGTCTCCTTGCAATTCGGGGTGGGCGCGGGGCGCCTCAGCGGATCGCTGGGCGATGGCTCCAGGGGATTGGGAGCGATGCAGTGATCGGTCCAGAAAAAGGCGTAGAGCCCGTCGAGGCCGGTAACGCCGCCGGAGGGTACGTTGAAAAAGCCCTGCTTCACTGGAACTGGACCAATGATCGTTGCGGGCGCGAACCGCTTCGGACCGCCGGGTTTTTCGTTTACCGTCATTTCTAGGCATTTGCCGTCATCGTTGGGCGGCTCGCGGCGAACGGTGATGCCGACGGCGTCATCCGGCGGAACCGCGGGAGCAGAGCCGGGCGGATGCTGGGGGGGCCGCGAGTCGCCGAACAGCAGGATCAATTTGCCCCGATGCTCGACCGGGTAGCCAAGATCGGTGGCACCGAGACCGAAATTGGTCAATGTCCTCCCCGCGGTAGGCCGGCCGGTTTCCCAATCGATATCGCCCGTGAGCTGACAGATTTTTTCTGTGGTGCCGATCAGGGTGACCGGACTGGGTGTGCCGGTTTCGGCGGCGCTTGCCGCGAAAAACCCGGCAAATACAAACGGGAGCGCTTGAGCTGCCGCAAGCCTGAAAGTCATTCCGGCCTCCTCAAGAGACCTCGCCAAGGAAATCACGAAATGTTCGCGGCCGCCCCCTCCGCCCGCACGGGCACGGATGCGAACTCGGCTGACACAGCATCATATAATGAAAACGCACTTTGACGCAGCCAATTATTCGAGGCGCTTTCGTTGCGCGGAGCCGGATTTGCTCTTTTGGGCCAGGCTCATTTTATGTGCTTAACCAGCCCCAGGCATTGGCGCCGTCACAATCGGGCCGGCGCGAAAAAGATGGTGTGTTTGGCCCAACCCGCCGTCCGCTGTCAAATCGCCCCCATATATTATGGCGTGGATAATCCGGGACAGTGTCCGGGCAATGCTGGAGCGCCGCCAATGAGCGAAGAGGTCCGCGTCACCATCACGCGCGAAGAGAATTTCCGGTTCTTAGTGGATTTCGGTCCAGGAATGACCACCATGATCGCCGACGAAGCGGTGCCGATTGGAGAAGGCACCGGTCCTTCGCCTCAGCAGATGCTCGCGGCTGCGGTGGCAAATTGCCTTTCTGCCAGTCTTGTTTTCGCTCTACGTAAGTTTAAGGAAGACCCTGGCAAGCTTACGGCAACGGCAA
Organism: Rhodomicrobium sp.; assembly: GCA_052145435.1. Lineage (GTDB taxonomy): Bacteria > Pseudomonadota > Alphaproteobacteria > Rhizobiales > Rhodomicrobiaceae > Rhodomicrobium. The sequence continues at coordinate 21,300 of JBKQOR010000101.1, forward strand.
TTTGCAAGTCTGGGCGCAACGAGAAAAATCGGCTGCGGGTGATGGGTATCGAGGTCGCCATCGAGCTTGGAGCGGAGCCGGCGGATGCCGGTCGCTTGGAACGGGCACTGGCGCAATTCGAAGATTTCTGCACAGTATCGCAAAGCGTCAAAACCGGCATCCCCTATTCGGTGACGGTGAAAGGCCCCGATGGCCGTATTCTCAAATAAAAAAAACGGGGTAAGCTAACGCGCGCTTTGCTTGGCCTAACTCCAAGGGGAGAGGCGCAGGGTCCAGCGGAACTACAAAGTCAAATACTGGGGCAGGAAAAACATGGCAGCTAAACCGGCAATTCTATTCGTGTGTCTTGGCAATATTTGCCGCTCGCCTTTAGCCGCGGCGGCGTTCCGCCGCGAGGCAGCGCGCATCGGCATCGATGCCGAGATCGACTCGGCCGGCACCGGGCATTGGCATGCGGGCGAAGCGCCAGACAGGCGGGCACAGGCGGTTGCCCGCCGTTATGGGATCGATATCGGCGGGTATCGTGCGCGGCAGATATGCCAGGAGGATTTCCACCGCTTCAGCCACATTATCGCCGTCGATCACCATAACCTCGCCGCGCTGAACGCGATGAAGCCCCGGGACGGTAAGGCCCAGCTCAGCCTTCTGCTCGATCACGCCGCGGGATATAGAGGCCAGGAGGTCGCCGATCCGTATTATGGCGGGGACGACGGGTTCGATGTGACGTGGGCTGAGGTGACGCTTGCGGCGGAAGGGCTTGCGCGGCGTCTCGCGGAGAAAATGTGACGCGCCTTGCGGAGGCGGGAGCTGCGCTTCTCGGCAGCGCGCTGTGCCAGCGCGGGGACTTCACGGCGGCAACTTGTCTCAAATCGTGCACATAACGCTCGCCGATGGGCGCGAGGCGATCGTCAAGGGCGGCCCAGCTCCCTTTGCCGAAGCCGCGATGCTCAAGGCGATCGCAGCGAGCGGAGCGCCGGCGCCGGCCGTACTCGCCACGAGCGGCGAGGCACTTGTCATCGAAGCTATGCCCGCCAGCGGCTCGCTGAACGAAGCCTGGGCTGACCTGGGACTTGTGCTCGCGAAGCTGCACGCAGCCAGGGGGCGATCCTACGGCTGGGATGATGACTATGCCTTCGGTCCTGTCGCCATAGCCAATGGCTGGATGGAGAGCTGGCCAGGTTTTTGGGCGGAGCGCAGGCTGCTTCCGCACTGCCCGCACCTTGCTCCAGCGCTCGCGCGCCGCGTCGAGGCGCTCGCCGCGGACCTTCAAAACCGGCTGCCGGTGCAGCCACCGATTTCATTGCTGCACGGCGACCTATGGGGCGGCAACGTTCTCATCGCCAGGAACAGAGTGAGCGCGCTCATCGATCCGGCTTGCTATTACGGGCATGCTGAGGTGGACATAGCCATGCTGGGTCTCTTCGACCGGCCCTCGCCAGCATTCTTTGAGGCTTACGGGGCGCTCGAACCAGGCCATGAAAAGCGCCTTGCCGTTTACCGGCTATGGCCTGCCCTCGTTCACCTCCGGCTGTTCGGCGATAGCTATAGGCCTCTTACCGGACGGCTGCTATCGGAAGCCGGTGCATGACCGGATTTTGCCCGGCCCGGCCTTTCCGCTAGCGTGCTTCAGCGCGCAGTCTCTGCAGCAGGTCCTTGACTGGGTGATGCGCCCAAGCATGGGTCACAAAGTCGCGATGCTCCGTATCGGGCGCGGTCGAGACAAAGGTAACGCTGCCGCCGCGGAGGGACCCTTGCAGCTTGGTGTTGTAGGCAACCTCGCGGTCCTTGAGCATCTCCTCAAGCTCAGCATTGTGGGCCCGGGTGGAATTCGCAAAGGCGCTTAAGAAAAAGGCTTTTTGCCGGGAGGAAATCCAGCTCGCAAAGGTTTCGATATCTCCATAGAGTGCGTCAAGCAGCACCACGCCGCGCACCCGTTCCCCTGCGCCGCCATGACGGATGCACGAGGCTGCGGTCGCGTAGCCGCCGCTATAGGCCACGATCACAATCGGCATATTGTCAAACACTGGCTTTGACCGCGGATCGCCGTGTATTTTGACAAGCTCCGCAGTCGCTTCTTGAAGGAAGCGCTGAAATGCGCCGGGTTCCCACAGTTTACCTGCGCTCGAGTCCGCTGCATCGGACGCGAGTTGGGGCGCAACGAGAACCGCATTCACGCCTGCTTCGGAAACCTGTTCGGGGACGCGCTGACGGTCGATGACATCGCGCTGAAGTGTCGCGCCATGTCCATGCAGAAAGATTACCATCAGGGCCGGGCGCCGCAGATCGAACCCTTTTGGAATGTGCAGCAAAGTCCGGCGGTCGCTATATGTCTGATCCTCCCAATAAACGGCGCCGTTCGAGGTGCGATGACCGCGCCGCCCGTCTTCGTTCACGTCGAGGAAGTGGCGGCCAGAACTGGGAACTATTCCATTATACGGGAACGGCGCGTTTTGAAATTCGATCAGCTTCGTCTTGGTATGCCGCAGGGGAGCGACCGCAGGCTCCGATTTTATCGCGGGGCCTTTCTTGACCATCTTGACCTGAATGAATCCGCCCTCCGATGCCACTCCCTCCGAAGAGGGGCTTGGCTTGCGGAAGCTTTGCTTTGCCACCCTATTGAGCTGGTCCGTTTCGGGCACAGCCCCCGCGGCATTTGCAGCGGGCTGCGGGCTCTCTTGGACGAACTCCAGGGACGTTACGTCATTCTTGCACGCGCACGTCAAAATGCTGAGCGCAAGAATGGCCGGAAATCGCAGTAAGGGTAATTTTTTCGTAATCATACAGCTGCTATTCCGCTAACGCTCGCATTGCTTTATTCACCAAGTTCGCCGGTTTTGCCATCGGATAGGTTTCCGCCTAATAGACAAGAATCTTGTCCACATCGTGAGCTTCGAGGACGTAGGACGCCGCGAAGGACTTTCTAAACGGGTTTCGCGCTAACGTCCTGGTTTGCGGGCTCGCTCAGTCTAAGTTGCCATTGAGCAACTACCGGAACATTAAGGCCCGCCAGAATTGTTGAACCGGCAATAGCTTGGTAAGAAGTGCGTATGATCGATGCATCGGCGACTATTGAGGCTACGGCAGCGGAGAGTGCAACCGCTATGACGGCGCGGCTGTTCGATATACCGAAAGTGTCGGCCTTGACTGCCCTCGCTCTGGCGGCCGCCGATATGATCGGAACAGGCGTGTTCACGAGCTTGGGCTTTCAAGTCCGTGACATACCGTCCGGCTTTTCGTTGTTGATGCTGTGGGTCGTAGGCGGAGTTGTCGCCCTCTGCGGTGCGCTTTCCTACTCGGAGCTTGCCGCAGCGTTTCCCCGCTCAGGCGGAGAATACAACTTTCTGTCCCGCACGTTTCATCCAGCAGCCGGCTTCCTCGCTGGCTGGATTTCCGCGACGGTGGGCTTCGCAGCGCCGGTTGCGCTGGCGGCTATGGCCTTTGGCCAATATTTCGCGGGTATCGTACATGGGGCTCCGGCGCTTGCGGTCGGCCTGGCCGTGACCTTCCTCGTTTCCCTTGTCCACCTTTCCGGCACCCAAAGGGGTAGCTTGCTGCAAAACATAACGACCTTTCTGAAGCTCGGGCTGATCCTCGCGTTGATCGTTGCTGGCTTCGTTTGGGGCAAGCCGCAAAACATCTCGTTCGTGCCGTCGGCCGCGGATGCCGGATATATCGCGGGCGCGCCGTTTGCGATCAGCCTCGTCTTCGTGCTCTATGCTTATTCGGGCTGGAACGCTGCCACCTACATCGCGGGCGAAATCAAGGACGCGCACCGGAGCTTGCCGCGGTCGATTCTGGCGGCCCTGTTGATTGTTACCGGTCTCTACGTCGCCCTCAACGCTGTATTTTTATACACGACGCCGCTGAGCGAGCTCTCAGGCCAGCTCGATGTCGGGCTTATCGCTGGACGGCATATCTTTGGCGAGGCGGGTGGCAGGCTGGTGGCGGCGCTCATTTGCGCCGGACTTGTTTCCTCGATCAGCGCAATGATGTGGGTGGGGCCGCGCGTCACCATGGTCATGGGTGAGGACGTACCTTTACTCCGGGCCTTCTCGAAGAGGTCGGCTAACGGCGTCCCCGTGAGCGCTCTGCTTCTTCAGCTCGCAGTGGTGACAGCTCTTATGCTGACGCAGAGCTTCGAAGCGGTGCTCGACTTCATTCAGTTCGCCTTGACGTTAAGCTCGTTTATGACCGTGCTCGGCGTTATTGTGCTTCGTTACCGGCAACCGGAATTACCGAGACCCTACAAAGCGTGGGGATATCCGGTGACGCCATTTATCTTCCTGGCCGTCACGGCATTTGTGCTCGCTCATCTTGCAATGGAACGGCCTCTGCAATCTTTCGCAAGCTTCTGCACCATGCTCGCAGGGCTTCTCCTCTATGCAATATCGGAACGGTACAGGCGCGCGACGCCACAGGAGACCAGTTAGGCTATGATTGGAAGACCCTTGCTTGCGAAAGCCCTCGCTCTAGCAGTGACCATCGTCGCCATTGCTGTCAGTGGAGCGCGAGCGGCCGGCAGCCAGGCAGCAGACGATATCGCTCATTTCATCGCCGGTATGCCTCCCTCGGCGGATTCTCCTCTAGCTGCGCTGACAAGCGACCCAGAGTGGAAAAGGCATGCAGCCTTCTTTAATTCGAGCTGGAACGAATTCGAGAACCGCCAGCTATCGAAAGTGCGAGCCTGGTCGGCAGACAACATCAAGCAATCGCAGCCCGTTCTCTACTACATGTTCAGTGGCCCAGATTTCCTATACGCGAACGCTTTCTTCCCCAATGCCAAGACGGTCATTATGAGCGGATTGGAACCGTCGGGAGAGATTCCGCAGCTGAGCGATATTACGGCGCGCTCGCTGGGCAGGGAGCTCGGCGGGATCCGCGCGGCGCTCGGCAATCTTCTCAAACACAGCTATTTCATAACGAATGAGATGGGATCGCAGCTATACCGGAGCAGGCTCTCTGGCACGATTCCTCTGATTTATATGTTCATGGCGCGGTCGGGCATGACGGTTCGAGACGCGAGCTTGGTAGCACTGGATAAGGATGGCAAGCTCCATTCGCTCGACGAGCCAGGTCTTGAGAGCAACGCGAAGGGCGTGAAAATTGTCTATGCCAGCGGCGATGGCGAAGAGCGTACTCTATATTATTTCCGGACCGACCTGTCGGATAAAGGCGTTGCGAACAGCGGTTTTCTTAAATTCTGCCAAGGGTTTGGCGCCGGCGACAGCTTCGTGAAGAGTGCATCGTATCTTCTCCACACCCCAGGCTTTTCGTCGGTACGCGATTTCTTGCTTAAGAATAGCGCCGTGCTTGTTCAGGACGATACCGGAATACCCGTCAAATATTTGAGCACGCCCGAATGGCAGCTCCGTCCTTTCGGCACCTATCTTCGGCCAATCGCCCAGTTCAGACGCAATGAACAGCCCAAGCTCCTGGAGTTGTTCAAGAAAGATCGCCCCGCACCGTTAAACTTCACGGTAGGATACCGGTGGGGCAAGCCGTCGAATCTGCTTCTTGCGTTGAAATCTGGCCCCGCGAGCACCGAGGTGAAGTAAGGCGGCGCTTTAGAAATCCAGCGTGGCTGCCATTGCCTAAGCGAGCCGTCCCGGCGTAGAATTGCTTATTTGCGAGGCAGGCCGGGCGGAGGCGCTGTGATAGCCAAGCCGTTTCAGAAAATTCTCATCGCCAACCGCGGGGAGATCGCCTGCCGGATTGCGCGCACGGCGAAGACGTTGGGCTATCGCACGGCGGCTATCTTCTCCGATGCCGACGCGAACGCGTTGCATGTGCGCGTGGCGGACGAAGCAATTCGCATCGGCCCGCCTGCACCCCATGAAAGCTATCTGAAGATCGAAGCCATTTTGAGCGCAGCGCAAAGGACAGGCGCAGGGGCCATTCATCCCGGATACGGTTTTCTCGCCGAAAATGCCAGCTTTGCAGAGGCTTGCGAGACTGCCGGGCTTGTTTTCATCGGGCCCCCCTCGCGGGTCATCCGTGCGATGGGTGATAAGGCTGCCGCAAAGTCTATGATGCTAGCTGCGGGTGTGCCTTGCGTTCCCGGCTATGCCGGCGAGGATCAATCGGACGCTGCATTCGCAGCCGAAGCGGAGAAGCTTGGCTTTCCGCTGCTTATCAAGTCTGTGGGGGGAGGAGGGGGCCGCGGCATCCGGGCAGTGCATGCCCGCGAGGAGCTGCTGGAGCAGCTTGCGGCGGCCAGACGCGAGGCGAAATCTGCTTTCGCCAACGATCGCGTGATGCTCGAACGCCTGATCGAGCGGTCGCGTCACATAGAAGTGCAGGTGTTTGGCGACATCCACGGCAACATGGTGCACCTTTATGAGCGCGATTGCACCTCGCAGCGGCGGCGGCAAAAAATTATTGAAGAAGCGCCGAGCCCTGTTCTCACAGCGGCTCAACGCGAGAAATTGACTGGTTATGCGCTGGCGGCGGCGCGTGCTGCAGGCTACGTCAATGCAGGAACGGTAGAGTTCATAACCGATCCAGATCTTAACATTTATTTTTTAGAGATGAATACGCGGCTACAGGTCGAGCACCCGGTAACCGAGATGGTGACGAGCCTCGATCTCGTCGAATGGCAATTGCGCGTGGCAGCGGGCGAGCGGCTGCCGTTAAGGCAGGATGAGATCGCCCTTCAAGGGCACGCGATTGAGGCTAGGCTTTGCGCCGAGGACCCCTACGACAGCTTCAAACCGCAAACAGGAAGGGTTCTTTACTGGCGGCCACGCGCTGCGGAAAGCGTTCGCATCGATTCCGGTGTGGAGGAAGGCAGCGAGGTCACCCCGTTTTACGACTCGATGCTTGCCAAAGTCATCACCCACAGTCCGGCTCGCGAGCAGGCGGTGCGGAGGCTCGCCTGCAGCTTGGAGGATACGCCGCTCCTCGGCATTGCCTCGAACTTACACTTCCTCGTCCAACTCTTGCGAAGCGAAGAGTTTGTCCAAGCTAGGTTGACCGCCGATACCCTCGATGGCTGGATGGAGAAAGCCAACCCTCTTTTTGAGCGGCCGACTCCATCTGCCGAAATCTGGGCCCTCGCGGTTGGACTTTTCACAGGGCTAAGCGGAAACGATTGGTTCCAGTCCGGCAGCGCTATGGATTTTGTCATTGATCTCAGATGCGGCGGGGATCGGAAGTCTCTCCACTACCGGCGCTTGCCCGATGGCTCAATCGCTACTGGGGAAGCGAGGGTAAGTCTCGTGAATGTCAACTGGCCTGAAATCACGTATGAAGCCGGCGGAATCCGCCGCCGTGCCATCGCGATTTGGGAGGGCACAAACCTTCATTTGAGTACCGGAGAGCTTTCATTCACCTTTAGCGAAAACACTGGCACCCAACCGGATGAAATAAGGTCCGATGAGCGTAAGATTACTGCGCCAGCCGCAGGGCTTGTCGTCCGTGTTCTTGTTGAGCTTGCGCAAACCGTCGCCGCGGGTGAAACGCTCGCCGTTATAGACGCGATGAAAATGGAGACGCGCGTTCGAGCTGTGAATGCCGGCCGGATTTTTGCCGTTCATGTGAAAGAGGGCGAGCAAGTCGCGAACGCTTCGTTACTTTTCGAGATCCAGCCGTTGCATGAGCCTGCCAATGTCTAAGGCGATCCTGACTTGCGCCTTGAATGGTGTCCTGACCGATCCGCGGCAACATCCGATGGTCCCGGTCACTGTGCAGCAAATGGCGCAATCCGCGCAGGAGGCATTCGAGGCCGGTGCCGCTATCATGCATGTGCATTTCCGGTCGCAAGTGCCCGGCATGGGGCATTTGCCAAGCTGGGATCCGGACGTCGCCGCCGAAATCGTTGAAGCCATCCGCGCCGCCTGCCCGGGTGTTATCGTCAATCAGACCACGGGCGTTGTTGGACCAGACATTTCCGGTCCTGCTGCGTGTCTGTGGCGCACGCGGCCGGAAATAGCCGCCTGCAATGCCGGAAGCCTGAACTATCTGAAGCTGAGATCGGACGGCAAATGGGCCTGGCCGCCGATCCTGTTCGACAATCCGGTTTCCAAGGTCAAGGCGTTTCTCGACGTCATGGAGGAAAGCGGATCGCGTCCGGAATTCGAATGTTTCGACGTTGGGATTGCCCGGTCCGTTGGTCTTTATGTGGACGCTGGCATGACGCCAAGCGCTCAATACAATTTCGTGATGGGTGTCGCGTCGGGTATGCCGGTGGATGATACGCTTTTGGCTCTTCTTTTGAAATACAAGCCCGAAGGCTCGCCATGGCAAGCTACGTTGATTGGAAGAGGCGAGATATGGCCGGTTCATCAGCGTGCAGCCGAACTCGGGGGCATGCTGCGGACGGGTCTCGAGGACACGTTCTATTTGCCAAGCGGCGAAAAAGCCGCAAGCAACGGCGCGCTAATCGCGGCTTTGGCCGCGTGCGCACGTAACGCGGGGCGCGGGATCGCGTCACCGCAAGAAGCAAGAACACTGCTGAAGCTGGGAGAAAAAGCGCATGGTGAGGTCATTGGCGGCATCTGACGTTGACCGAAGCGAAGGCTTCGTTCCAGCGCCGCGGCGCTTTCTTGAGACGGCTGCGCGGCGGGGGGCGGCCGCGGCCTATTATGTGCGGGAGGAGGGGGGCTGGGTGCCTACGCCTTGGAACGCCTATCGCGATGAGGTGCGGCTGGCGGCGAGGGCGCTCGTCGCACTCGGCGTAAGGCCGGGCGATGCGGTAGCCGTGTTAGCTTACAACCGCCCCGAATGGGTGATCGCCGACATCGCCGCAATGATGATCGGCGCTTCGGTCGCGGGCATTTACTTCACGTCGTCACCCGAGGACGCGGCTTACATAATCGGTCATGCACAATGCGAAATCGTATTTGCGGAGAACCAAGAGTATTTCGAAAAAATATTAAAAGGCCGCGCGCAGCTGAACTCTCTTCGACATATTGTGATGATGAAGGGGGCTCTGGCTTCGGACCCGCTCCAAATGACGTGGGATAAGTTTTTATCGCGGGGCGAAAGCCGGTTCGACGCGGAGGTGGAGCGGCGCTTGCAGGCGATCAAGCCCGGCGACATCGGGTGCCTCATCTATACTTCCGGAACGACGGGGCCGCCTAAAGCGGTCCAACTGAGCCACGGCGCTCTTGCGGCAGCCGTCGCAAGCGCCCGGCAGATGCTAGAGATAACCGATAAGGGTCGCCTGCTTTCTTACCTCCCGCTCGCCCACATAGCCGAGCGCATGTTAACCACTCAATTCCAAATGTATGTGGGGAACGAGGTCTACTTTGCGCGGAGCATGCTGGAGCTCGGCCAGCATTTGAAGGAGGTGCGCCCGACGTTCTTTTTCGGCGTCCCGCGCGTTTTCGAGAAAATGGCAGGCGCTGCGCAATTGCAAATCGCGCATGCGAAAGGCGTGAAGGGGAAGATTGCGCGCTGGGCCATCAAAAGCGGCCAAGACTGGCACCGCAAGGAACAGAGCGGACTGCGCCACGGGCCAAAAGCGCAGATCGCGAAATCGATTGCCTCGGCGCTCGTCTACAAGAAGGCCAAGCGCGCGATGGGTCTCGACCAGGCCCGTCTCGTATTCAGCGGCGCAGCGCCCATACAGCAGGAAACTCTTCTGTTTCTCAACGGGCTCGATATACCGGTACGGGAACTGTGGGGAATGTCGGAAACCTGCGGGGCCGGTTCCTGCAATTTGCCGGGCGCGACAAAACTTGGATCGGTAGGGCGTCCTTCCCCAAGTGCTGAGATAAAAGTCAATCCTGATGGCGAAATCCTGATAAGAAGTTCAACCAACTTTTCAGGGTACGCGAAAGATCCAGAAGCCACGGCTCGCACAATGGTGGACGGATGGCTTTACACCGGCGATCTTGGCCGTATCGACGAGGAGGGCTTTCTATACATCACAGGCCGGAAGAAGGACATTATCATTACGTCAGGCGGAAAGAACATCGCGCCGGCCAATTTGGAAATGGACCTTGCGCGCTTGCCGCTGATCGAACATGCGGTTGTTTGCGGCGAGCGGCGCCCCTACCTCGTTACACTCGTTACATTAAACCCCGGAAGCGTCGCCAAATTTGCAAAGGAACGCGGATTAAGCCAGATCGAACCCGCGCTTCATGAAGCTATCCGCAATGAAATTCAAACTGGCATCGACGCGATCAATGCCCGGCATTCGAGGGCCGAACATATCCGCCGCTTTGCCATATTGCCTCAGCAATTTTCGATTGAGGGAGGCGATATGACACCGACGATGAAGATCAAGCGCTCCGCCATCTTGAAGAGGTTCGAGCCTGTCATCGGCGAGCTTTACGAGCAGGGCTCGGACAGATAGCGAGGCATCACGCCCCCAGTTGCTCTCCTCCGGTTCCGGTACCAATTTGCTTGATCGCGAACGTCAGCCGGCCGGAAAAAATGGACCCCCCTCCCCGGCAACTGTCGTGGGAGGGTAGGCTTTGCGAATGCGGGCTGCCAGCTCTGGGAAGTTCCCCCCGCGGATGGATTGGCGGATTGCCGCCATCAAATCTTGGTAGAAATGGGTGTTAGCCCAGCTCAAGATCATCGGTGCAAGATATTCGCCCGCGCGTAGAAGGTGATGGATGTAGGCCCGGGAGTAGTCGCGCGCCGCAGGGCATTCACTAGTATCGTCGATCGGCCGCATGTCCTCCATATGAGCGGCATTACGCATATTGAGCTTGCCGCCCCATGTAAAGGCTTGGCCATGGCGGCCAGACCGCGTGGGCATGACGCAATCGAACATATCGATACCGCGCTCAACTGCGCCGACGATGTCTGAAGGCGTACCCACTCCCATGAGGTAGCGCGGCTTCGCAATTGGAAGTAGAGGTGTGGTGTAGGAGATTGCCTCGAACATGAGCCTTTGGCCTTCTCCAACGGCAAGACCGCCGATCGAATAGCCGTCGAAGTCCATGGAGGTTAGCTCTTCGGCGGATTGCGCGCGAAGCTCTGGATAGATGCTTCCCTGCACGATGCCGAAAAGAGCGCGGCTTGGCTGCCCATGCTCTCGAAACGCTGCCAGAGAACGCTCTCCCCAGTGCAGGGAAAGCCGCATCGAACGCTCCGCCACTTCAAATGTTGCGGGGAAAGGCGTGCATTCATCGAACTGCATCTGAATGTCCGCGCCGAGCAGATTCTGTACCTCTATCGAACGCTCAGGCGTCAAATCATGGAGCGCGCCATCCAAATGCGAGCGAAACGTCACGCCACGCTCCGTTACGGTGCGAAGCTGGCTAAGGGACATGACCTGGTAGCCACCCGAGTCGGTGAGGATTGGTCCATCCCACCGCATGAACCGATGCAAGCCGCCAAGCTGCGCGATCCGTTCTGCACCCGGCCGCAGCATCAGGTGATAGGTATTTCCTAGGATGACATCGGCGCCAGCGCTTTTTACGTTATCGAGAAAAACCGCTTTGACTGTTGCTGCTGTGCCGACCGGCATGAAGGCGGGCGTGCGGATTTTGCCTCGAGACGTTGAAATTTCTCCCAGCCGGGCACCGCTATCATTCGCTAACAGCCTGAAGGAAAAAGAAGAGGTCACGCCATTTCACTTTCCGCGCGTTGAAGCAGGCAAGCGTCGCCATAAGAATAAAACCGGAATCCAGCCGCGATGGCATGAGCATAAGCCATCTTCATAAGCGCAGTCCCAGAGAAGGCACAAACAAGCATGAACAGCGTAGACTTCGGCAAGTGGAAGTTGGTTAACAGGAAGTCTGCGCTTCGGAACCTATGACCAGGCTTTATGAAAAGACTCGTACTCCCGCGATAGGGGGCAATTGAGCCGTCTTCAAGCGCGGCGGTTTCAAGCAAGCGCAGCGAAGTTGTTCCGACCGCGATGAGCCGGCCGCCGCGCTCCCGGCAGTGGTTGATGTTGGCCGCCGTCTCCGCTGAAATTTCGCACGGCTCAGCGTGAATGTGATGATCCTCAACCCTCTCTGTCTTTACGGGGAGGAAGGTTCCAGCTCCAACGTGCAAGGTTACAAACTCGGTCCGCACGCCCTTCGCCGTGAGACGCTCTATCAGCGCAGGCGTGAAATGCAGTCCAGCGGTCGGTGCCGCAACAGCGCCGTCCTCTTTCGCGTAAACGGTTTGATAATCGTCCATGTCCTGCTTATCTGCAGCCCGTGCGCGAGCGATGTATGGCGGGAGCGGCATCGCGCCGTGCCTTTGCATGATGCGTTCGATGCTCAGGCCGTCGGCCGCGGCGATGGTGACTTCCCCCTCTGGCCCCCTGCCAGTTACCTCTACGGCCGATTGTTCGCCATGCCGGCCCAAAACAATCCGGTCTCCTGCGCGCAATCTCCGGGCGGGGCGAGCCAACGCCTTCCAAGTGCCATCGGAAAGGTGTTCGATAAAAGTGAGCGAGATTTCGACAGCCGGCGCGTCGCTGTCTCGGGACGGGCGATGCCCAACAACCTCGGCAGGAAGCACCTTGGTGTTGTTAAACACAATAACGTCGCCCGGTCTTAAGAAAGCCGGCAAGTCCAGTATCTGCGCCTCGGAGAAAGGATCTCGGGAGCGACGCTCAACGATCAAAAGCCTCGCTGAATCCCTCGGACATGCGGGTCTCAGCGCGATTGCTGTCTTCGGCAGCTCGAAATCGAAGTTCTTGATGAGCACAAGTAATTCCGGCTGAGAAAATGCAATCGTGTTTTCGCTTATCTAAGTCTCTCACTCTGGCGTAACGATTCGCATCGAAATGATCTTGTCCGGATCCTTTACCGGTTCGCCACGTTTGATCTTGTCGACGTTTTCCATTCCTTCGATGACCCGGCCCCAAACAGTATATTTTCCGTCCAGAAAGTGCGCGTCGTTAAAACAGATGAAGAATTGGCTGTCTGCACTGTCGGGATGATTTGCGCGAGCCATAGAGACAGTTCCGCGTTCATGTGGAGCTTTGCTGAATTCAGCCTTCAGGTTTTTCCCCGAACCGCCTCGGCCTGTTCCGGTTGGATCTCCTGTTTGTGCCATGAATCCTTCGATGACGCGATGAAAGACCACACCGTCGTAAAAGCCCTGCTGGGCCAACTCCTTGATTCGCGCCACATGGTTCGGGGCAAGATCGGGCCTAAGCTCGATCACGACTCGGCCGTGGGTTGTTTCCAGGACCAATGTATTTTCTTTATTTTCAGATGCCATGTGTTACTCTTTCCTGGCTCCGCTAGACGAGAGGTCCAAGCCTATGCGGCGCCTGCCATTCAATTCTGATCATGAATGTGGTGATCAGCGGGCATCGGACGCAAGTTCCATTTTGATAATCTTGTCGGGATTTGGGACCATCCCGTCCCGGCCTTGCCCCTTTTTTATGTTGTCAACGAATTGCATCCCTTCGATAACCAGTCCCCAAACCGTATAGGTGCCGTTCAGATGAGAGGCGTCTTGAAGGCAGATAAAGAACTGACTATTCGCGGAATTGGGGTTCGCTGTGCGAGCGGCCCCTATTGTGCCACGTTGGAACGCAGTTTGAGAAAATTCGGCTGGCAGGTCTGGATATTTCGAACCTCCCGTTCCATCGCCTTTCGGATCGCCGGTTTGCGCCATGAAGCCGGCGATCACTCGATGAAACGTCAAGCCGTTATAGAACCCTTCTTTTACTAACTGTTTGATGCGCTGTACGTGTTTTGGCGCAAGATCAGGCCGGAGTTCTATGATAACGCGCCCGTCTTTTAGATCCAGATAGAGCGTGTTCTCGGGGCTTGCGGCAAGGGCGGCAGCGGAGCCTGTGGCGAGTACTGATGCCAGCAACGCCGCGAAAAACCATGAACGCGACATGGGTACCTTTGAGGTTGTTGATTGCGGTGCGATTTTCAGCGCCTAGCTCTCCATCGGGGCGGGAATGCGGCCGAGGCTATGAAACCTTGAATTTGTCCCGGATACGATGAAGAACCGCAGGGGAGACGAAAGCCGAAACGTCGCCCCCTAGGTCTGCGATCTGACGCACAAGGGTCGCGGTTATGTGAGCTGTTTCCGGTGACGCAGCCACGAAAATTGTTTCTATATCGGGCGCGAGCTGAGCATTCATCCCCGACATCTGCATTTCGTAATTCAGATCGCCCGTATCGCGAAGCCCCCGGACGATGAACCGCGCTCCCTCCTTGCGGGCGGCCTCTACGGTCAAGCCCTGAAACAAGATAGCCCTAGCGCGATCTCCTCCGGCCAGGCCGCAGAACTCTTCCTCAAGCATCGCCACCCTTTCGCCTTCCGGGAACATCGGCATCTTGGAAGGATGAACACCTATCCCCACAACAAGCCGGTCGAACATCCTAAGCCCACGCCTGATGATGTCGCGATGCCCCAGCGTTGGCGGATCGAAGCTTCCCGGATAAAACCCGCAATTCATGAGGCGCTCTTGTTGTCTGAACTCTTGCTCTTATTCGAGCGGCTCTTCGCTGCCCTCGGTGCCGTTTTCGCCGTTGGCATTGGCGTTCCCGTCGTCGTTGATCGGTTCAGCCGACACAACATGTTCATCCTGGTCGGTCCTAAAGATCGTTACGCCCTGAGCCGATCGGCCGGTAATCGAAATCCCTTCGATGGGGCAGCGGATGAGCTTGCCACCATTCGTGACCAGCATGATTTGATCGGTATCTTCTACAGGGAAGGATGCAATAAGCCGGCCGTTTCGCTCATTTACTGCCATCGCTATGATACCTTTGCCGCCCCGTCCCGATGTGCGGTACTCGTAGGACGACGTGCGCTTTCCGAATCCTCGTTCGGAAACCGTCAGCACATATTGCTCAGCCGCACCCATCCCTCCGTATCGCGAAGGGGTCAAATCGGCGATATCGGTGCTTTCGATCGTCTCTCCGTCGTCTAGGCCACCGCCATCAGCGTCTGTGACGGCGTCCGCTGGCTCTCCACTATCGCTATTGACGCGCTCCCCCGCGGCGGCCCGGCGCATAGCATTTGCCTGCTTCAAGTAGGCCGCACGTTCTGCTGGTGTTGCATCCATATGCCGGAGAATCGCTAGCGAGATAACCCGGTCTTCTTCCTCGAGCCTTACGCCGCGCACGCCAGTCGATTCCCGCCCTTTGAAAATGCGGACTTCTGTCACTGGAAACCGAATCGCTTGCCCATCGGCGGTAGTCAATAGAATGTCGTCGGTTTCGCGGCAGAGCTGCGCCCCAGCGATTTCGTCCCCTGTGTCAAGCTTCATGGCTATCTTGCCGTTTTGCCGGACTTCAGCAAAATCGGCCAGCTCATTGCGCCGGACGTTGCCTGACCTGGTGGCAAATAAAATAAACACGCCCGTCTCGCCGCGTTCTTCCTCAGGCAATGGCACAATAGACGTGATAGTTTCGTCCTGCTGCAGAGGCAGAAGGTTGATAAGCGCCTTGCCGCGCGCCTGCGGAGCCGACAGGGGAAGGCGCCACACTTTCATCTTATAAGCCATGCCCCGCGAAGACAAAAAGAGCACCGGTGTGTGCGTATTAGCAACAAATAGCCTTGTAACAAAATCCTCCTCGCGCGTGGTCATGCCAGCGCGCCCTCTCCCGCCGCGTCTTTGCGCGCGGTAGGTCGAAAGAGGCACACGCTTGATGTAGCCTCGATGACTTACGGTGACAACCATATCCTCTTTTTGAATGAGGTCCTCATCCTCAACCTCGCCCTCAATGTCGAGGATTTCGGTGCGGCGTGGCGTTGCAAATTCTTCCTTAATAGCAATCAGCTCATCGCGAACAATCGCCACGACGCGTGCGCGCGAGCCCAAAATATCGAGATAATCACGGATCTTGTCGGCCAAGCCCTTGAGTTCATCGCCAATCTCGTCCCTTCCAAGCGCAGTCAAACGCTGTAAGCGCAAATCGAGAATGGCTTTGGCTTGATCGCCCGAGAGGCGGTATACGTTGCCCTCGAGAATCACGGAGCGGGGGTCGTCGATCAAAGCGAGAAGTGGCGCGATATCCTCAGCTGGCCAGCTTCGGGTCATCAGCTGCTCGCGAGCCGTAGCCGGATCGGGAGCGCTGCGGATAAGCTTGATGATCTCGTCTATGTTCGCAACTGCCGTCGCCAGGCCCACGAGCACATGCGCGCGATCCCTGGCTTTCGCCAGCAAAAACTTGGTGCGGCGCGTTACGACCGTTTCGCGGAACTGTGTGAACGCCTGTATAAAATCGCGTAGATTGTGCTGCTCAGGCCGTCCTCCGTTCAAAGCGACCATGTTGGCCGCGAACATCGACTGCAGCGCCGTGAAGCGGTAAAGCTGGTTCAGCACCACGTCGGGCATCGCCTCACGTTTCAGCTCGATCACCACTCGATATCCATCGCGGTCCGACTCGTCACGCACATCGGAGATACCCTCGATGCGCTTTTCGCGAACGAGTTCCGCGATGCGTTCCTGCAGCACGGCCTTGTTAACTTGATACGGGATTTCTGAAACGATCAACGCGTCCCGGTCTTTGCGGATCGTTTCGACGTGAATTTTGCCACGAACTGCTATGGAACCGCGGCCTTTCAGATAGGCGGCCCGGATGCCAGCACGTCCCATGATGATGCCGCCCGTTGGAAAATCCGGCCCGGGCACATGCTCCATGAGCTGCTCTGCCGTGATGCCCGGGTTCTCCAAGCATGCCAAACAAGCGTTGATGACTTCGCCAAGATTGTGCGGGGGAATGTTCGTCGCCATGCCGACAGCGATCCCGCCTGCGCCATTGACCAGCAGATTCGGGAAACGGGCAGGAAGGACGGTTGGCTCGCGCTCTGAATTATCATAGTTATCCTGAAAATCGACAGTGTCGTTTTCGAGGTCTTGTAGAAGTGTGTCGGAAATTTTATGGAGCCGCACCTCCGTGTATCGCATCGCGGCAGGCGGATCGCCGTCGACCGAGCCGAAATTGCCTTGGCCATCGATCAGCGGCACCCGCATGGAGAAGTCTTGCACCATGCGGACGAGGGCATCGTAAACTGATTGGTCGCCGTGGGGATGATATTTGCCTATCACGTCACCCACGACGCGCGCCGACTTGCGGTAAGGCTTATTCCATTGATAGCCCGTCTCGTGCATCGAATACAATATTCGGCGGTGCACAGGCTTGAGTCCGTCGCGCACATCGGGTAGCGCTCTCGAAACGATTACGCTCATCGCATAATCGAGATAGGAGCGCTTCATTTCGTCTGTGATAAGCACCGGGCGAATATCACCTGCGCCGCGATCACTTTGATTGCTGTCGGAAGTGCCTGTCAAAACTGAATCCTTGGCTTCTTACTAGGCGTCCGAGGTAACCGAAGCCATTTCGATATAGCCCTGACTTTTCTTATAGGGAACACCGGCGTATGAGCAGAGCTTCCACGCTCCACACAAAAGCAGCCTTTAGAACGGTATCTCGTCGTCGAGATCCTTCTCAAAAGACTTAGCTGCTCCGCTTTCCTGGCCTTTACCACCTCCCGCGCCGCGGTATCCGCTTTCGCGAACGCTACTGGAGCCGGTATCGTAGTCGCTGCTTCCACTATCGTTGAAGCCGGAACCGCCGTTGCGACCGTCGAGCATAGTGAGCTGCCCGGCATAATTTTGTAGCACGACTTCGGTTGTATAACGATCATTACCGGAATTGTCTTGCCATTTACGCGTTTGCAGCTGCCCCTCGATATAAACCTTCGAGCCCTTCTTCAAATATTGCTGTGCAATCTTACTGAGCTGCTCGCTGAATATCACGACGCTGTGCCACTCGGTTTTTTCACGCTTTTCGCCCGATTGCTTATCGCGCCAGCTTTCGGAGGTCGCAAGCCTAAGATTGCAGATCGCCCGTCCATCCTGCGTGTGACGGACCTCTGGGTCGGCTCCCAGATTGCCTATGAGGATTACTTTGTTGACTGAGCCCGCCATGAGAGCTCCTTTCATGAAATGATGAGTCGCGCATGCAGCTTACACCAAGCGCACCTTAGAATCGCAAGACCCGGCGCGGTTATCCACATTTGAGCTGACCTAACTGTTCACTGTTTGTTCTAGTAGCGAAAGCACCACATGTCAAGCCCTGCAGGCAGGGTGATTCAAAGAACCGCACCCAAGCCGGGATGACAAGGCGGGCAAATCGGATTCTATAGCAAAGCCACCAATGCTGGAGGTGGCTTGATGGCTCGAACTCTATGGGATGTTCTTGGCGCAAT
>JBKQOR010000102.1:0-5707 GCA_052145435.1 Rhodomicrobium sp.
CGGGCAAAACGTGGATGGTGAGGCTCTCCTTGCCAACGTCGAAGGCGATAATATGATTGAATGCACTTGAAGCTTTGCTCATAGTCATGATGCGAGTCCGTGATCCTGGATTGTATGCGGCCGTGCAAGGCCCTTCTACCGTTCGGATGGACGCGGAACTTGAGCGGCGCGGGCCAAAGATACGGCTGGACCGTGCAAGGCCAATCCGGGATGCGGCCGCGCGCCGCCCGTGAGGAGGGCGGGCGCCCTCCTCATGGGCTCACCTTCGCCGATTCGCTGGGCGGGAAAGTTAGCCGTCAGCAACATACAATCCGGGATGACAACAAAGCGCCGCAAAGCATTCAAGCGGATTTCGTATGAGCTGGCAGCGGGCGGGCGAATCGCCCGCTTTGTTTTCTAACACGCTTGCTTTCTGCCTCCGCTTTTGCGAAGAA
Source organism: Rhodomicrobium sp. (assembly GCA_052145435.1). GTDB lineage: Bacteria > Pseudomonadota > Alphaproteobacteria > Rhizobiales > Rhodomicrobiaceae > Rhodomicrobium. Next base: position 435 of record JBKQOR010000102.1, read on the forward strand.
TCTACCTGGTTAGTACTTTGCGGCAGCCTTGCGCTTTTTGGCTTCCAAAGCGATATGCGAACCGGATTGCCGGCCCTGGTCTTCCAAGCGTGGGGACATCCAATGTCTGTAGTGGAGAGCCTTTCCGATGCTCAGCTATTCTTTCTGGCGTTTCTGCTGCTATCGTCGCCCGTTTTCATAGTCCTTTATCTTAGAGGAGCCCTCACTGGGATAAACCCAAACGAGCCTCTGGCCGGCCGGAAGCAGCCTGCCCTCGAACGGCCAAGGGTTAGGGAAAAAGCTTCAGAGCCGGAAATTTACCCCAGCGCAGCCCGCACGGCCGTAACCGATGCCCAGGCGCCGCTGCTGCGAGAAAGTGCGGTGATGCTGCCAGCGCCGGAATCGCTGCCTGGGACGCTGGAAACACCGGCCGGCATGGGTCCGAGGCCGGTCCAATTCTCCCTGAAGGCTCCCGCCCAGGTGCCCGGCAACCACGATTTCGAAATATCGGTTGAGATTGAAAGCTTCCCGGACCGGTTGAAACCAGCGGATGAAATGCCCTTGCCGATCACCGGCGAAACTTGTGGGTCGCCGGTTGAGGAAAATAAGCAGGAATCAAGACTTGCACTCATCCTGGAATGCATGCCCATCGCAGATGGAATTCGCCGGGAAAAGCGCCCGGTAACGATCTATGCGCCGTTTCGGGCTGTGTCTTGGAAACCGCGGCCGCTCAGGGCAAAATTTGCAGCCCGCTCTCATACGGCCGGCAGCAAAGCCAAAGCGAACATGGTGCTTTGGATTACCGGCGGCGGCATAGCGCTCGGGGCGATCGATTTTGAAATCGCGGTCGATCCTAGTGCTGAGACAGCGGTTCGAGGCCGCCGAATAACTCCAAATACGGTGAAGGGCCAAAGTTTAGAAAGCAACGGTTCCGCAGTACTTGCTACGACCACGCTTTTCAAGCGTGTATTTGTTTGCTGTGGCCATCAAGAACGGGAGAAAATTACAGAGTATATTTCAGCAATAGATGCCGCCAAACTAGCCTATCGCTGTGAGACTTTAGGCGGGGATCGTCCGGATAATGGGCTAATCTCAATTAGGGATTGGCTCAAGGAAACAGATTTTGTTTATATATTTTGGTCGCACGCCGTGGCGTCCTCGCCTGCCATTCACAAGGAGCTTGAACTTATTCGCGCCGAGCGAATTAGACGGAAGTATCAGCACAAAGCCGGACAAAGCAAAAGGCTCGGTATTTGCGTTATTAAACTCGATAATTGCTTAATAGAACCTCCAAGCTGGCTTTACTCCGATGGAGGTTATACCTGTCGCAGAAAGTGTTGACCGGTCTACAACGCCGGCCCCGCGGATTTAAGCCCCCAATGTCATGGACGGGGTTGCCTCGGTCATCCAGACAATCTTTGAAATGTCTCGATTTTTCCTGGATGGCCGCATCAAGTACACGGCTGTCCGGTTTAATACCAGCCGCCGAAAGTGTTGACCGGCCCCGGCGTCGTCCCCGCGCAGGCGGGGACCCAGTAAACGCCTCGCTATGACGTTGTTTTCTTTGCTCTTTGCCGTGGCGATTACTGGATTCCCGCCTGCGCGGGAATGACACTACACGGGTCAACGTCAATGACCATTGGTATAATTCCGCAGACATTTCAACATGGTCATCCCGGAACTTGATTACCCCGATATTTCCGCTGTGGCGTATGAGTGTCCGGCTTAAGCATTTCCGCGGCGTCATTCCCGCGAAGGCGGGAATCCATTTCTGTCGTAGGAACAACAGGTTAGCATGGGCCCCCGCCTTTGCGGGGGCGACGCCGCGACGAAAGATTCATGGCAGCGGAAACATTGGGGTAATCAAGTCGCGGAAAGGCCCGGAACGGGCTTTATCCGCGATCTTGCGGCAAATAAAGGCGGAGTATTGGGCAAGACCCCGGATAAGGCGCAAGCGCCTTTCCGGGGTGACATCGAACGCCGGGCCAGTGGCGCGAAAGAGAAACGAACCGGACCAACAGTGTGCCTGCGCTGAATCGCGAAAGTCTACGGTATAACAACGTTAGTCCGAGGGACCCTGAACAAGCAGGATTATGTCGGCGCGCCTGTTGGCTTTATTTGCGCCAGGCTGTGGGCTATTGCCCAGCAACACCGGGGCCGCGCCCTTAACGGAATCGCGCAAACTCCGCGCAATAAATGCCGCTCTTAGATTGGGTAGGTCTTCGTTTTCGTATTCCCCATCGAGAAATTTTCTAGTCGATTTGAGGCGGTAGCTGGTACCGGAAGCGTCGCTTGGGGGAAGAAACTCTAGGCTTCGAAAGTTCTCGTCGCCTATGGGCTCCTTGAACGACCCGCCGTCGGCTTGCCCGCGGACGAAAACTCTGTACCGCCAATTGGCGGGAATGCGCTGTAGCACGGCAGTGCGGAGTTCATCCATTGCGGAATGCAGTTCGTCTGCCCTTTCCGTGATTACGAAACTGGCTGGCGAGAAAGTAAGAGGGGAACCTGTTCTTGCCTCCTTTAAACCGATGAGATAGTAGTCTCCAATTTCGCCTTCGACCAATTCCTTACTTTCCAGCTTCTGTATGTCAAGCAGGCGGGAGCTGCCTAAGCTGAACTGAACCTTCACGGTCCGCGCAGGCTTAAGACTTTTCATGTTTTCAACTTGCTCTTTCAACTGCGCGATAGTCTTCAAGGCATCGGTTAGCTGCTGGTCCTGCACTGAAACCTGATCCGCCAAGGCGGCTTTCCCAGCTTCCACAAGGCGAAGGTGGTCAAGATTTGCCGAGAGTAAAACCTTTTGGGTTTGATAGGATTGCAATGCCGATTGGCGTTCGGCTCTCTGGGAATCGAGCTGGCCGGTCAACTCTTTGTTTTGAGCGGCCAAACGGGACAGCTTATCGCGGAGAGACGCAAGTTCTGCTTCATCCTTATCGATCTGGGTGTGCAGAGATTTGTTTGCGGCTATTTCTTTTTCTCTATCCGCTGTGCAAGCGGTCATCATCTTGGCCGGTGCCCGGCCTTCTTGTCCGGTACAGGTTCTCCGCTTGGCTTCGAGGAGCTCGTCCTGCAACAGCCGGACATCCTGAGGTTGACCGAACCTTACAAGTGCAGGGTGAACTTTGAAGGCGGACACCGCAAGAAGCAGCAACCCGCCCACATAAACATAGGCCGCCGCGCGCCCTACCCGTCTATACGCGAAGAAAATCCCGAGTGCGGAGATGAGGGCGCCGGCTAGGATCCAAGCCCAAGCTATTATCACATCGAGGGTCATTTTAATAACGAACTCAAGGAATTGCGAATAGGTTCTTTAGAAGCAGCCATAATGGTCTACGGTCTGGCGGTCAAGAAACTACTAAAAACGCGGTTTCCAACTTGCCGAAACCTCACCGCAGCGCTTCGCCCGCCCGGCCGAGCAGCTCTCCAAGAGTTGGCGCGGGCCGCGGCTTGCCGGGGCATTCGTCGCCGAAGACTTGCACCACACGGAAAACGGCGCGCCCGTCGCTTTGTTTCCATGCGGCGGCACCGATACCGATGTCGTGGACGCGCTTGTCGAGTAGATTGGCGTTATGGCCGGGCGATTTTTTCCAGCCGTCCATGGCTTTGCGGACCACTTCATCGACCATCATTTCATCGGGCTTGCGCCAACCGCCCCACATATTCTCGGCTACGAGGCACCATTTATAGCCTTGCGCGCCGGCGCGCTTGGATGGGGTGCGGCCGTCCGCGGAGTGGCCTACGCCGTCGTGCTCCGCGAGATACATGGCGTAAGCGGCAGCCGCCGCGTCCAGAAGTGCGTTCGTGCGAAGCTCCGGAACCTTCTTCGATCCGCGATACGAATTGGTTTCGGCCAGCACGGAGGCTTTCAGCGTTGGGATGTCGATTGGCACCTCCTGCGCCCTGGCGGGCAGCACCGCGCACCCCGCCAAGAGGACGATGCCGTGCATTCGATATTTGCGGCCGCAAGTCATAGAGGTTTTGCGAAAAGTCGCCGGGGTCGCTCGAAGGAAGGTCTATCCGAGTTGTCTGCGGGACAGTAGACTTTCTTATGGCAAGCTAACGGAGGTGTGGATGAACGTCGCCGAATGGCTTTACCGCACGGCAAGGGCTTCTCCGGACCGGGCGGCGCTTTTGCAGGGCACGCGAACGGTGGCGGACTACCGGGAGTTTGCGCGGCGCGCGGCGGCCATCGCCGGTCATCTCGCGCGCCTGGGCGTGCGGCCGGGAGACCGGGTTGCGATGTTCATGAGCAACCGGCTTGAATATTTCGAGGTGCTGTACGCGGCCTGGTGGCTTGGCGCGGCGGCGGTGCCGGTCAACGCGAAGCTCCATCCGAAGGAAGCGGCCTGGATTATCGAGGACTCCGGGGCGAGCGTGCTGTTCGTGACGGACGATGTTGGCGATGCGCTTCGCGGCGAATTGCAGGGGATCGCCACGCTGCGCGAGGTCATCCCGGTTCGGCAAGCCGGTTTCGAAAAGCTTTATGCCGCAGAGAGCGCCGGCCGCATTCAGGAAGCAAATGCAAACGATCTGGCCTGGCTTTTCTACACCTCTGGGACGACCGGCCGGCCGAAAGGAGTGATGCTGACCCACGCCAATCTCGCTGCCATGACCGCCTGCTACTTCATGAACGTCGATACGCCCGAGCCCAGCGATGCCAATCTTTACTCGGCGCCTATCTCGCATGGCGCAGGGCTTTATAGTTTCCCGCAGGTCATTAAGGGCGCGCGTCACGCCGTGCCCGAATCTGGCAAGTTCGATCCCCGCGAAATTCTCGATATTTCGAAGCGGCTCGGCGGCGCGACGATGTTTCTCGCGCCAACCATGGTGAAGAGGCTCGCCGGGACCGCCAAAGCGCAAGGGGAAGCCGGCGATGGGATCAAGACGATCATCTATGGCGGCGGCCCTATGTATCTCGCCGTCATCGAGGAGGGGCTTGAGGTTATGGGCAACCGGTTTGTGCAGATCTATGGGCAAGGCGAGTCGCCCATGACGATCACCGCGCTTTCCCGCGCCCTGCACGCCGATCGCGCCAGCCTGCAATGGCGCGCGCGGTTGGCCACCGTTGGCACTGCGCAATCTCTGGTCGAGGTCCGCGTTGCAGATGGGGAAGGGCGCGTGCTGCCCGCGGGCGAGGTGGGCGAGGTGCTGGTGCGCGGACCGTCTGTGATGGCGGGCTATTGGCAGCGGCCGGAAGCCACGGCGGAGACTTTGCGCGATGGCTGGCTGTGGACCGGCGACATGGGCGAGATGGACGCGGACGGCTTCCTCACTCTGCGCGACCGCTCCAAGGA
>JBKQOR010000103.1:0-9966 GCA_052145435.1 Rhodomicrobium sp.
TCGCAATTATCGCCGGCGTTTCGTGGGGAAGGCCAAACAGACCGTCTGCTATCCTGACCATCCTGGCGGCGATTTTCGGAATAATCATAGCTCTTTTCATCTTGCGCAGGCTATAAATAGGCTTCTGGCCGCTCTGGTTCCGGCACGCCGCTCGCAGGCATTGCGCGCGGGATGGCGGCAAAGGCGCGGCGAGCCGCGCAGCCACGGATCAAGTCCGAGGGCAAGCGGGATGGCGCGGAAGCATTCAGCCGGACCGGTATAACGCCGCGCCCGCGGCGCATCCCCATTGACGCGGACGCGCCAATGCCTCACATCTACGCTGAAATCTCGCATCGCAACATGAACCTGAAAAGAGGCGCGGCTAGCCATGGACTTGCGCAACATAGCAATCATTGCCCACGTCGATCACGGCAAGACGACCCTCATCGACGTGCTTCTGAAACAATCCGGCTCGTTCCGCGAGAACCAGCGCGTGGCCGAGCGCGCCATGGATTCGAACGATCTGGAGCGCGAGCGCGGCATCACCATCCTCGCCAAAGTGACCTCGATCCACTGGAAGGACACGCGCATCAACATCGTCGATACGCCGGGCCACGCCGATTTCGGCGGCGAGGTGGAGCGCATCCTCAATATGGTGGACGGCGCGATTGTGCTGGTCGACGCCTCCGAAGGGCCGATGCCGCAGACGAAGTTCGTGGTGTCCAAAGCGCTGAAGATCGGGCTCAAACCCATCGTTGCGATCAACAAGATCGACAAGCCGGACGAGCGGCATATCGAGGTCGTGAACGAGGTCTTCGATCTCTTCGCCAATCTCGACGCGAATGAGGAGCAGCTCGATTTTCCGATCCTCTACGGCTCCGCCAAGCAGGGCTGGATGTCGATGGACCCGCGCGGCTCGCACGAGAACATGGCGCCGCTTTTCGACCTCGTGCTCGAGCATGTGCCGGCGCCAGTGGCGGCCGGGGGGCCGTTCCGGATGCTCGCAACCACCATCGAGGCCGATCCGTTCCTGGGCCGCATACTCACAGGCCGCATCTCGAACGGCGTCGTGAAGCCCGGCATGACGGTGAAAGCGATCAGCCGCGACGGCAAGCTGATCGAGCAGGGCCGCGTCTCTAAACTGCTGGGCTTCCGCGGGCTTGAGCGCCAGCCGGTCGAGGAGGGCATGGCCGGCGACATCGTCGCCATCTCCGGGCTGACCAAAGCCACGGTGGCGGACACGATTTGCGATCCCCAAGTTACCGAAGCGCTGCCTGCGCAACCAATCGACCCGCCGACACTCACCATGACGTTCCGCATCAATGACGGACCGCTGGCCGGCCAGGAAGGCGACAAGGTCCAAAGCCGCGTCATCCGCGACCGGCTCTTGCGCGAAGCCGAGGGCAACGTTGCGCTGCGTATCGCGCAGGCGCAGGACAGCGACAGTTTCGAGGTATCCGGGCGCGGCGAGTTGCAGCTTGGCATATTGATCGAGACTATGCGCCGCGAAGGCTTCGAGTTAACTGTTTCGCGTCCGCGCGTGGTTTTCCAGACCGATCCCGAGACGGGGCAGCGGCTTGAACCCATCGAAGAGGCCATCATCGACGTGGACGAGGAGCACGCCGGCGCGGTCGTCTCGAAGCTCTCCGAGCGCAGAGGCGAACTTATCGATATGCGTCCCTCGGGCGGCGGCCGGCAGCGGCTTATTTTCCATGTGCCGACGCGCGGGCTGATCGGCTATCAGGGCGAGCTACTCACCGACACGCGCGGCACCGCGATCATGAACCGGCTGTTCCACAATTACGCCCCCTACAAGGGCGAGATCCAAGGCCGGCGTGCTGGCGTCTTGATCTCGACTACCGTCGGCGAAGCGGTGGCCTACGCGCTTTGGAACCTGGAAGACCGCGGGCCCATGATGATCGACCCGCAGACCCGGGTCTATCCCGGCATGATCGTGGGCGAGCACACCCGCGAGAACGATCTCGAAGTGAATGTGATCAAGGGCAAGCAGCTCACCAACATCCGCACGACTAGCAAGGACGAGGCGGTGCGCTTGACGCCGCCGATTAAGATGCCGCTGGAGAAGGCGCTGGCCTATATCCAGGACGACGAGCTGGTCGAGGTGACGCCGAAATCGATCCGCCTGCGCAAGCGCTATCTCGACTCTAACGAGCGCAAGCGCATGGAGAGGCAGGCCGCCGCGCTTGCGAGCTGAGGTTGGCGGCTAATATTTGCCGTAACGCCCCTCACCCCAGCCCTCTCCCCATGGGAAAGGGGCGATGTTGCGCGTTCCGCGTTTTTTCGAGGGAGGCGGAACCGTCCCGCACCGTCCCTTCTCCCATGGGGAGAAGGACAGGATGAGGGGTAATGCGGTATTTATTCCGTATTAACGCAGCAAAGAGCCACCGTGTGTGGATGCCCCGCAATATACACGCATGTGAGCCGAGTCATTTTCAAGACTTCGGATCACACACGCCTGTTGGGAGTACTTTGGGCGCCGGGCACTCAAGCCGCGGAACTCAACGAACTGAGCTCGTCAAGCGCTTTGCCATGGAAGCGGGGTTGAGACGCCCCGATCAGCTTCCTTGGAATTACCGATTATCGCCGCGGAACCGTTCAGAAGCAGCAACCCCAACATAGCGATCGCATTGATTTCCAGAACGCGGCTGACAATTGCAATCGTGAAATGCTCCGTCCCCCCAAGGAACGCGAGCGCGGCGGCGAAGAGCGTCGCTTCGTATGTGACAAAAGCTACCGCAAATGCCGCCACCGGAATGGCGGCGCGGAAAAGTCCGCCAACCCGCGCACCGCTCCAGCGCGCTGCCAGCGTTGCAACCATCGCTGCAAGGCCGAGCGCGGCACCCCAGGCAAAGCTATTGGCCGTTAACGGATAGCCAAGCGCCGCACATCCGGTAGCTTGATTGGCAAGCCACGCGGCCAGTGTTGCAAGGATCGCATTTCTGCGAGTCAAGGTCAGTCCCGAAGCTGCCCCGAAGGCGGCAAGAGGGGCGGCGCAAGCAAAACCGAGGCTTAAAGCCACGCTTGCGGCAGCCATGAAAGCCATCCAAAGAGCGCTCGGCCAGTTCAAGGGTATCAAGGTTCTGGGCTGCATGCTTAATCTCCTTCTTCAGCTGACGGTGGTAAAGAAATGCTGAGCCTCTGGCAAGAGCAGGCTCAGCGGCGTCTTATTTCAGTTCCTCCGCCAGCCTGACGGCATCAACCTTGACCTTCAAGCCGGCGAACACACCAAAACCCGGCCGCAAAAATCCGGACGGGTCCTCATAATGCTCATTGAAAAGATTGTCGATTCTTCCGAAAACCGTAAGGCGATCGGTTGCGGCATAGTTGGCGGCTATGTTGACAGTTGTGTAGCCCGGAGCGGTTATGTTCGTGTAAGTTACTCTATCGATGTCCTCCCACGAGCCAACGTAATTGACCGTGCCTGACAGCGTGAGGCGCTCGTTCGCTTTCCATGCCGCCGTAAAACTTGCTTTGTTTTTAGGGCGCCGCAAAAGTTCCTCGCCTGTGATGTCATCCCGCGCGATGGTGTAGGTGTAATCCGCGCGAATTTTAAACTCGGGCGTCACTGCAAAAGAGGCAAAACTCTCAGCGCCATAGGTTGTGGCGCGCCCCACATTCACATACTCGTACAAGAATGTATTAGGAATGTAAGTGCCGTTTATCAAGTCATTGATGTCATTGTTGAAATAAGTCGCCCCGAATTGCAGCCTGTTTGCGAAAAGCGGCTGCTCGAAACCAACGTCGTAGCCGGTGCTCGTTTCCGGCCGCAGGTTTGGATTTGCAACCTCAAATCCGGGGACGTTGACGTAAAGCTCGTAGAGCGTGGGCGCCTTGAAGCCGGTGCCGTAGCTGGCTTTGAGCTTGGTGTCTAGACCGGGAACGATAAAGGATGGCGCAACTCTCCAGGTTTCGTGAGGGCCGAAGCTGTCATTGTCGTCATAACGGAAGTTCGATACGAGGAAAAAGCGTTTGTCCCATTGCGATTGGAGTTCGACAAACGCGGCCGAGTCTCCCGTCTGAGCCGAACCGGGGTAGAGGTTCATGCTTTCCGTCTGGCGTTCGATGCCAGTCAAAAGAATCTGCCCGGGGGCGACCTCCGTGACACCGCGCCAATCGTATTTGATCCGCTCGCCGTCATAGGTGCTGGTAGGGTAATAAGGACTGGGGAACTGGCTCCAGTCATCTGTGTAAGCCAGGCCGAAATAATTCTTGAACTGGCCGTCGAACAGCGACCAGACGGCCTCGCCGCGGGTCGCGAACTGATGAACGAGTTGAGTGCTTTGCAAAGGGTCGGGTCCGGCGGTGACGTCACCGGTTCCGGTGAAGTGAAGAGTCGCGTCCGTATATCGCGCCACGAAGTTGACCGTGACATCTTTCGACACATCGACTCCAAGCTTTGTTGAATAGGTCATGTTGTCGTAGCTGTCGTTATTGCGGCGTTCGCCGGGCGCAAGAAGGTCAAGGGGCGTGACCGGAACATCGTCCGCGTGGTAATGCGCAATGTTGAAGGCGTAGTTGAAGCCCGGGGCCGACCCGCTTACTCCGGTCGCTTGATTGAAGGTACCAAACGAGCCGGCTTCGGCGCTTGCATAGGCTTGCGGCGGACCATCGCCTTTCTTGGTGACGATTGAGATCACGCCGCCAACGGCGTCCGATCCGTAAAGGCCGCTTTGCGGACCGCGCAGCACCTCGATGCGTTCCACGTCGCCCGTTAGGAGCTGACTAAAGTCATATGAGCCGTTTGGGTTGCTCGGATCGCTCACATCGATGCCGTCGACCAGCACCTTCACATGATTGGAGTTGGTGCCGCGCATGTAAATAGACGTCTGTCCGCCCGGTCCACCTGTCTGTACGATGTTGAGGCCGGGAACCGTCTGAAGCGCATCGGAAACCGTGCGCCGCTGATCCTGCTCCAAGTCCGCGGCTGTGATGAAGGTGATCGAGCTTGCAACCTGATCCGCTGGCGTCGACACCGTTGTCGGGCTTATGACGGGCGTCTGACCAATTCCGTTAGCGTTGGAGGACGGCGCCGCCGGGGCCGGTTTTTCTGGTTTCGTTGCGGCTTTTGCCGTTGGAGGATACGTCACCACCACGGGCGGCAAAGTCGCAGTGGGCGACGTGGTGGAGGCGTCTTGAGCAAGCGCCGGGAGAGAACCCAGCACCGCGCAAGCCAGAGAAAATTTTAGGGTGAGATTGAAATACCGGCAACATGCGCGAAGCCTCGCGGCTTCGGTACTGACGCTAAACATAATAGACCTCGAGCGGTAACACCAAGTGGCACGTCACCGCGAACGAAGTCTAGCCAGCTCACCGCGAAGGGGAGACTGGCTTGGCTACCATCGGGAGACCCCGCCCAATGTGTTCGCGCGTGACCACGATCAATGGCAGGTCTCCTGGCTCGCGGGTCCGCGCTTAACGCCGTCTTCCCGGTTTCCCAGTGACAATGCTGGCGTCTCGCTCACCGCTTACAGTTGCGGGGGCAGCCGCGGTCTTCCACCGCGTTCCCTATTATTCCTCCAAAGAGGAACCATCGGCGAATCCCTATCAGGAGGAACATCTTCGCGCAATATCTAAAGCAAGCTGTGTGCTTACGCGCGCGCGGATTGCCGCCATGGCCGCTTGCCTAGCCGCTGGCGGTCAGCCTGGAGACACGCTGATTTAAAATACGGAACTTGATTACCCCGATGTTTCCACCAGAGCTTTGACTCGACAGTTTGGGGTTCGCCGCAGCGTGGTCCCCGCGCAGGTGGGGATCCATGCTAACATATTGTTCCTACGATAGAAATGGAACCCAGTCAGAGTTCGATGCCGCGCTCGCGAAGTTCGCTGCGGATTTCCTGCTCGATCTCCTGCCCTATCTGCTGCCCCCACGCCCGGCCAAGAGCCATGCTCTGCTGTGCGAGGCCGGCTTGCATGCCAACGAATTTGCGGCCAAGCGGGCTTTTGTAGAAGTTTGATACCTCTTTGAGCTCCGCGGTTGTCAGGCGCTGGGCATAAAGCATGGCGATTTGGTCTAGAAGCTCTTGTTTGCGCGCTGCAAACTTCTCGGGGATGCGCTTGAAAGCGTTCCTAATCTCTGCCGCATGCTCGGGCTTGAGCTTTATAAATAGGCCCTCCAGCTGCTGGGTAAGCAATGGGACAACCGTATCGAATTGCTTCACCATCCCAGCGGATTCCAGCAACTCCTTTGCAGCCGCGCTGCGCCCCGGATCGATAGGCTGTGCGTTGGATGGCGCCGTCCGCGCATTTTGCGCCTGGACATTGTCCGGCATCGCTATTGCGAGCACAGCCGAAATGAGTAGGGCAAACAAAGCGATGGGCTTCGCCGGCAGAATTCTCATGCGCCATCCTTTCGAGTCCAGCGGGGTCTGAGCAATCGCTTATCCGAAATCCGCCCCGGACGCACCATTTGTTCGCCAGGTTAGCGGACGCTTGAACGCGGCCCGCGAGCTTCCGGCTAGCCCGTTACGTCGAACGCGGCGAGCGCGGCCATGTTCACGATGTCGCTGTCGCTCGAATTGAGGGAAGCGACCTGCACGGGCTTCGACAATCCGACCAGCATCGGCCCGATAACGGTGCCGCCGCCCAGCTCTTGCAGCATCCTGGTCGAGATGCTTGCCGCATGGAAGGCCGGCATGATGAGCACGTTCGCTGTATCGGTCAGACGGCAGAAGGGATAAAGGGACATCGCGCGGCGGTTCAGCGCGACGTCCGCCCCCATCTCGCCGTCGTACTCGAAATCGACACCCCGCTCGTCGAGCAGCTTCACGGCCTCGCGGCCACGCTCCGCCCGCTCGCTTTGCGGATGCCCGAAGGTCGAGTAGGCGAGCATCGCCACACGCGGCATAATTCCAAAGCGTGAGGCAACGCCCGCCGCTTCCACCGCGATGCCGGCCAGCTCTTCGGAGGTTGGCATGTCGTGAACGGAGGTATCGGCAACAAAGATAACCCGGCCGCGGGTGATGATGACGGAGATGCCGATAACCCGCCGGCCGGGCTTTGGATCGAGCACGCGCCGGACTTCGTGCAGCGCCGTTGCCCAGTTCCGGGTGACGCCCGTCACCATCGCATCGGCATGGCCAAAAGCGAGCATGCAGGCGCCGAAGATGTTCCTGTCGTTGTTCACGAGGCGCTGGCAATCCCGGAAGAGATAGCCCTGCCGCTGCAAGCGCTGATAAAGGAACTCCGCGTACTGCTTGTTATGCTCCGAACGGCTGGCATTGTTGACTTCGAAGCTGTCGTAATGGTTCACGCCGCCCATGTGGAAGGCCTGCCGCACCTGAGACTCGCGCCCGATCAAAATCGGGTGGCCGAGGTTTAGGTCCGCAAACGAGCTGGCGGCGCGGACGACTTGCTCCTCCTCGCCCTCGGCGAAAACGACCCGCTTCGGCCGCATCCGCAGCGCATCGAAAATCGAATTGATGAAACCTGCGGCGGGATCGAGCCGGGCCGAAAGCCGCGACTTGTATCCTTCCATGTCGATGATGGGCCGGCGCGCAACGCCGGAATCCATCGCCGCCTTGGCAACTGCCATCGGGATGGCACTTATGAGGCGCGGATCGAAGGGCGCTGGAATGATGTAATCCGTCCCATAGCGCAGGCGCCGCCCGTAAACCTTGGCGACCGCATCGGGCACGTCGGCGCGGGCAAGGTCTGCAAGTGCGGTTGCGGCTGCGATTTTCATCGGCTCGTTGATCGTGCTGGCCTGAACGTCGAGCGCGCCGCGGAAGATATAAGGGAAGCCGAGCACGTTGTTGATCTGGTTTGGATAGTCCGAGCGCCCGGTTGCCACGATAGCATCGTCGCGAACGCAGGCGACTTCCTCGGGCGTGATCTCGGGATCGGGGTTCGCCATGGCAAATATGATAGGCTTGGCGGCCATGCCCGCGACCATCTCTTTCGTCATCGCGCCCGCGGCGGAAAGGCCGAAGAACACGTCGGCGCCGTCGAGCGCTTCGGCCAAAGTGCGCGCCTTGGTGCTGACCGCGTGCGCCGACTTCCACTGGTTCATGCCCTTCTCGCGGCCGCGATAAATGACGCCCTTGGTGTCGCACAGAATGACATTCTCGTGGCGCACACCCATGGCCTTCATAAGCTCAAGGCAGGCGATGCCCGCGGAGCCCGCGCCGTTGCACACGACCTTCACATCCCCCATCTCGCGGCCGGTAAGCTGCACGGCGTTGATGAGCCCCGCGGTGGCGATAATGGCCGTCCCATGCTGGTCGTCGTGGAAGACGGGAATGTCCATCATCTCGCGCAAGCGGCTTTCGATGATGAAGCAGTCCGGCGCTTTGATATCCTCAAGGTTGATGCCGCCGAACGACGGCCCCAGATAGCGTACCGCGTTGACGAACGCGTCCGCATCCTGCGTATCGACCTCTAGATCGATGGAATCGATGTCGGCGAAGCGCTTGAAAAGCGCGGCCTTGCCTTCCATCACCGGCTTCGCCGCGAGCGCGCCGAGATTACCGAGCCCCAAAATTGCCGTGCCGTTGGTGATGACCGCGATGAGGTTGCCCTTGATCGTGTAATCGTAGGCTAGGCTTGGGTTTTCCGCGATGGCTTCCACCGGAACGGCCACGCCCGGCGAGTAGGCGAGGCTCAAATCGCGCTGCGTCGCCATGGGCTTGGTCGGCATGATCTCGAGCTTGCCGGGCCTGCCCTCGGCGTGGAACTGCAGCGCCTCCTGACGGGTGAATTTCGGCTGCACAGCTGCCGGACGGGCTTCAGAGACGGCTGGAGATTTCGCCTTGCCGGCGGATTTGTAATCGGGCATCGGTGATCTTCTTGGAATTTGTGAAATCGCTATCGGGAGCGGTTCCGCGCTCAGCGACGCATTTGTTTGACGTTAGCCTTGTCAATTCTCTAGCACAAGCGCGGAGAGATCCTATTAACTGGCAATTTGCAGGACTTGATTAAAAGAACACACAGCTGAGGCACGCCAAATCAGCCCGAAGGCGCTAGCCGCGCGACCGATCTGTGCTATACATTCTGCTTCATCGCCGATCCTTTGCGGGCGTGGCGGAATTGGTAGACGCGCTGGATTTAGGTTCCAGTGACGCAAGTCGTGGGGGTTCGAGTCCCTTCGCCCGCACCAGCAATCGGCCTCTAACGACGCATGCCTTTATGCAGGCGCCTTGCCGGTGCGCCGTCTTGCCCGGCTGTGAAACCGTCAGGCCTTAAGCCGCGGCCTCGGAGGCGGTGCCTAGCCTGCTCTCTCTCGTTTTCCGGCAGCACCGAAGTTCGCCGTCCCGCGGGTCATCACGGGCCTATATCTTGGTCTGCCTCTGCTTCGAACAGGTTCAAACGGCAAAAGGGGCGGCAGGTTTGAACCTTGGAACCGGGGTGTCCGACAAAGGGGGGAAGCCTGCGCATAAGGACACTCTCCAATGGCCGACGAGCGAAATTACGAAGCCCCGTCCAAGGATGCCTGCCGCGGGGGGAATGTCAAGCCGGGCAATGCTTTAAAACTTGCCGGTAAGAAATTCCTTTGGAGTGGCCTGAAGCATATATCGTTCCCGCTTCTCCTCCTCCTTTTCGCAATATTCGCTTCAAGCCTGATCCTTGCTCCAGTTCTCGTTGAGCATCGCAGCACGCACGATTACGGATTGAGCCTTTGCGCTTACGGGATAGGGGTCTTTTTCTTGGGCGCGCTGATCGCCGCGAAGCTCACGGCGAATCAAAAGGACAAATAGGGCAGAGCGGCAACGAAAGGCGCGGTCCAGGTTCAGTTGCCATCGCAGCGGAGGCGCATACGCGCTTAAGGCTCGTTCAGCTATCGGATCCGCTCATGATCGAGCGCACCGCCCCTGTCCTTCTCCCCATGGGCTACGGTGTTCAAAGAAGTGATTCCAAGAACAACCGTAGCTTTTTCCACTGCAAAAAACACAGGATTTTCAAGGGCGTTGCGGTGTGCAAAACCCCATCCCGCCCCGCACAAACACTTCTGCAACCCTCTGATTTTGC
>JBKQOR010000104.1:0-3655 GCA_052145435.1 Rhodomicrobium sp.
GTGTGGCGAGTTTGAGGGCATCCTCGCCGGGAATGTGACTCGCGTCAGATTGAGATCGTAGCCGCCTGGCTTCAAATCCGGGATCGGCGCCGGTGTACGATATAATTCTTTGATAACGGCAGGTACCATCCCGGCAGGAGAATCTAAATCCACGGCGGCGGCCAGGAGGAAGTGGAGAAAAGCGGATGGCGCTCCGCTTCCCGCCTTCAGCATCGCCGTCTTCCCGCCGGGGATGAACAGCGCCTCTCCGGCGCCGAGCATTTTGATCTCGCCACCGAACGAGACCTCGGTCGATCCTGACATTTGGTAAAGAATGCCGTTGGCCGCCGAGAGGCTGCTCTTCTCGCCAGACGGAATAGTGACACTCACAGCTTTGAAATAGAGCGGCACGTCCGTCACGGCCGGCAATTTAGTTGCGGCGACCATTGTCCGGGTAATTGCGGGCGGAGTTTGCGGGGTCTGCGCGGCGGCGGAAGCGGTGAGTGCCATCGCGCCCAGCATCGCTATTCCGGTTGTCCTGAAAGACATGACGGCCGCTCCTTGCGCTTGCGGTCTGGGGTATCCGCAAACAGACTACCAGGTTTCAAAACGACGCGCCTAACTCACCAGACGGAGCACATGCATCGCACCGGGCGTGGCCGGTAATTTTGTACGCATGTTCAACGCGCCCGCTTATCACATAGCTGCGGAAGCGCTCGAATTGTGGCGATTTGGTCAAACGGGTCACGAGAGGTCGATTTCGTGTATGATTTCGACAGAGCCGCTTATCCCTCAACAACGGAACCCGGTCTAGGCAACAGTGCCACGAACAGCCATAACGTCAATTGGCGAGCATGGTCAGCGCGGCCTTTCGCTCTCCGGGCTTCAATTTTAGAAATCGCGCGCGGGCATTCTTGATGTCCCGCTCGGAACCGCTCGCGGCAGCGGCCTGGAGGGCAACCGTTGCCGGATGCGCCGGGCCGCAGATAAAAACCAAAGCTTTCGCCAAGCGCCCCATAGCTACGCCGTCGATCGTTGTCTCGTCCATTCAAGGTCTCCTCGAAGCATCGTCGCGCCATCGATAGGCAATTGAACAATTGGGCAGGCAGATTTACCGGCAAAACAAAGCTGCCGCACTATTCAGCTCAGCGCATTCGGTCACCTGTAGCGCTGATCAGCGCACCCTCTACCAACATTTTGCGGCGCAGCTTAAGAGACCGGCGGCCACCGGAGAAGATCGAAAAGCTATAATATGGATGGTGGCAGTGGTCACTTGTTATAGTTTATTCGAAAACCTATAATAGTGAGTCGCGATTTCCATTCTTACCATAGGTTTCAATGCGCCGCACCACACTGACCGAGAGCGTTCGAAGGCGCCTCGAACGTCTTCCTCCGCCTTTTGACGCCCACTATGGTGTCGTCCCATCCGCTCCTGTCGAGGAACCGGTCGATATATCGGCAGCCGTTGGAGCACATAACATAGCGATGAAGGCCATTCAGAAAGCAGACCGGATCTCCGGCTCGCTTCCAAATCATTTTCTGCTGAGCCGGATTTTGGTCCGCCAAGAGGCGATAAACTCTTCGTCGATTGAAGGAACCCATAGCACGCTCGATGCTGTCTTGGAAGCTGAGGAGGCTGGCGAAGAAGGGAATGTCGATGCCGAAACAGGGTTGGTTCGCGATTATGCCGTTGCTCTGGAACATACCTTAGCCCTTATCGAGAGAGACCGGCGCCAGGGTTTTACCCTTGAGCTTATCCAGGATCTTCACCGCAACCTGATGACCGGCGACCCCGATTACAAAGACACGCCCGGCGAGCTACGAACGCGCGTTGTCTGGATCGGGGGGAAGGGTATCGAACACTCTGCATTTAACCCTCCCTCTCCGATGCGCATGAGGCAATGCGTTGACGAGCATATAGCCTACCTGCGTACCGATGGGCTTCAGCAGGTCCAGCAATCGATCATCGTCCGTTTGGCCATCGCGCACGCACATTTCGAAGCGGTTCACCCGTTTCGCGATGGAAACGGTCGGCTTGGGCGGCTTCTCATACCCCTGATGATGGCCGCCGATGAGCACGCGCCGCTCTATCTATCGCCCTACATCAATGCGAATAAGCCTCGATATCTCGATGGTTTGAAGGCGGCGCAACAGCGCCTAGACTATGCTCCCCTCGTCAATTTGCTCAGCGATGCGATCATCGCCAGCGTCCGCGAAGCGGAGCAATCCGTCGAGGCCCTCCGCCAACTCAAAACGGTCTGGTTGAAGCGTCGAAAATTCAGAAAAAACTCAGCAGCGGAGAGGGCTGTGGAATTGCTCACTGGCTTTCCCGTGATGACAGCGCGAAGGCTCTCCCGTGAACTCAACATAACTTACGCAGCGGCCAACACCGGGATTTCACAACTCGCTGGAACGGGCATACTTAAGGAGCATACCAGCCATCGGCGCAACCGGCTGTTTGTGGCTCGTGATGTGCTCAGAATTTTTAATCGACCCTTTGGCGATGAACCCGAAATCCCGAAGATTTAGCCTTGGACCCAACGGGGTGCCAGCGTGATTTTGCTCGCGCTCCACGCGGCCATTATCCATCCCGGCGTGAAAGAAACTTATCAGCTTGATAGCGAGTGACGGCACCACACGATTGGCGGCTGTACCTCGATAGCCGAGCCAATCAAAAATGGCTAAATCTAGCGGTTCGGGCCACGGCTGTTTCTTGAACAAAATCAATGCGTCCGCTCATCCTCTGGCAGCCGACGGAATTGCTGCAATCGCGAGAACCGCTCTTCCGGGCCACATGAACGGACTCTCGGCGTCCTTTAAATAAGGACATCTCTTCCGTTTGAAGTCGACGGAAGCTGCCGAAGTGGGACCGCGCGTCGTGTTGCATTACCACGACCGCTTTCGTGCTCTGACTCATACCGGGTAAGCGGCCGAGTCGTGCCAAACCACAGAAAATGATTAAAGCGGATGTCCCTATTATGGTGTTTTTCTTGCAACACTCTGTGAACTGGAATGAGAGTACGACTTCGCCAATTCACTTCTCCATTGCGGCGATGTCGCGATCGAAGCTAGCAAGATAACTGATCCATTGCGCATGACCCGACCGCTCCGCCAGCGGCGCTACAATGCTACGACCACTGCGAAAATTCCTCAGAGCGTCGTCGCGCCGACCCATTATGGCCAGTAACATGCCCAGGTTGCCATGACTTGCGGCAAGATCGGTTTGCCAGCCTGCATTGAGGGGGTCGGTCTTCGCCAGTCGATCAAAGATCGCGTGCGAGGCCTCGTAGGCCGCGAGCGCGGCTGGCAGATTGCCTTGGTCGCGCCGCACGTTGCCGATCCTATTGTGCGAAACGCTGAGGTCGCGTTGCCAGCCAGCATTGCCAGGGTCGGCTTTGGCAAGGCGCGTGATAATGTCGCGTTTAGTCTCGTACGATTCGAGCGCAGCAGCTAGATTACCCTCCGCCCTCCGAACGTCGCCGATCCGCTCATTACTGATGCCGAGGTCGTACTGCCAGCGGACCTTTGTGGGATCGGCCTTGGCGAGGCGGGATATGATCTCGTGACCACGCTGCAAGTCTGTCAGAGCCGATGACAGATCGCCCTGTGAGATCTTCACGTCGGCTACTCCTAACAGCACGGAGTAAACGTCGCGCTGCCAGTTGGCGTTGCCGGG
>JBKQOR010000105.1:0-2731 GCA_052145435.1 Rhodomicrobium sp.
CCGGACACTAGCTAGAAAATGGGAAAGGGGAAATACTTCGCGTTGATCTTCGCGTAGGTGCCGTCGGCCACGATGCCGTCGATGGCGGCGTTGAAGCGCTGCAAAAGCGCGCCGTCGCCTTTGCGCAGCGCGATGCCGATGCCCGATCCGAAATAGGCGGGATCGTCGAGATCGCCGGGCGCGATTTCGCAGCAAGCCCCTTCCGGCGTCTTCAGCCAATCGTAGACCGCGAGCTTATCGTACATGACATATTCGACGCGGCCCGCCGCGAGGTCGCGATAGGCGTCCGCCACTGTATTGTAAAGCCGGACGATGGAGCGGCTGTAGCGGTCTTCAAGAAAGGCGGAGTGATTGGTTGCGGATTGCACGCCGATCGTTTTTCCCGCGAGCGCTTTCGGCGAGAGGTCTTTCATATCCGTGCCTTTGCGGACGACGAATGCGCTCGGCGAATGGTAGTAGGGTTTCGTGAAGGCCACGACCCTTTTGCGGTCCTCCGTGACGTTCAGCGAGGCGATGATCGCATCGTACTTGCGCGCAAGAAGCGCCGGAATGATGCCATCCCAGTCCTGTGCCGCGATCTCGCACTCGGCGCCCATTTTCGTGCAAAGCGCTTTCGCAATATCGAGGTCGAAACCTTCGAGCTGGCCGCTGGAATCGATGGTGCTGAAGGGCGGGTTAGCGCCCTCTGTGGCGATGCGCAGTTGGAGCGGCTCCGCGAACACGGCCAGGGGCAAGAGAAGCGCGGCGCAAAGGAGCCAGACGCGCCATAGGCATGCATTGAGCATCGCAATTCCCTCTCCGCTTAACGTCATCGCGAGGCGGCTCCTGCCGCCGTGGCGATCCAGTGAAGCCTGCACCGCGTTCGCGGCCCTGGATTGCTTCGCTTCGCTCGCAATGACGGCGGGCGAGACTTCTGTTCGAACTACGGCAGCAAGTTAGCCTGCCGCTTTTCGCCCGTAAAGTGCCCCGACCGGAACGACTCCAGGAATTGCCGCAGCCGGGGGCTTTGGGGCGAGGCGAACAGCTCCATCGATGGGCCTTCCTCTTCAATCCTGCCTTCGCACAAGAAAACCGTTCGCGAGGAAACATCGCGGGCAAAGGCCATCTCGTGGGTTACGATAATCATCGTGCGCCCCTCAGCCGCCAGCCCTTGGATGGTGGACAGAACCTCGCCCACAAGCTCGGGATCGAGCGCGGAGGTCGGCTCGTCGAACAGAATGACGTCCGGATGCACGGCAAGCGCACGGGCAATCGCGGCACGCTGCTGCTCGCCGCCGGAAAGCTGGCTCGGATAGGCGTCCGCGCGATGCGAAAGCCCGACCCTCGCCAAAAGCGCGCGGGCTTCCTCGATTGCTTCAGTGCGCGCGCGGCCGTGAACATGGATAGGCGCCTCGATTACATTGCCGAGCACGGTCATGTGATGCCACAGATTGAAGCTTTGGAAGACCATGGCAACGCGGCGGCGGATGCGCTCGATCCGGGCGCGGGTGGGCGGCGCGCCGCCTGGGCCGATGGTTACACGCTCCCCGCCTACGAGGATCTCGCCGCCATCGGGCATTTCCAATAGGTTCAGGCAGCGCAGAAAGGTGCTTTTGCCGGAACCCGAGGCGCCGATGATCGCCACGGCCTCGCCCTTCTGCGCCGCGAGCGAGATGCCCTTCAGGACCGGCACGGCTCCGAAACCTTTCGTTATGTTCCGGGCTTCAATCGCGATCATGGCCGGACGCCGCTCCCGGCGCCGTCATCGCGCCGGCGCAGACACGGCTACAATCGAGCGTTCCACCCCTCATCCTGTCCTTCTCCCCATGGGAGAAGGGACGCTGCTGCGACCGTTGCGACATCGTCCCCTCTCCCAGTGGGAGAGGGACAGGGTGAGGGGTGGAACGCTCGATCATGGCCTTTTGTGATCGTTGAACGAGCTTAAATTTAGCGCCCGTGCGCCTCTGCGATCCCCTGCCTTTCGTTGCGATTCCCAATTCCTTCGCGCTCTTTCTAGGCCGGGTTGTCGAGGCTGATCATGCCGGTTTCGCCGTCGAAGGCCAGGACCTCCGCGTAACGGGCCCAGTTGATGACGGTGTGCAGAGTCGTTTCGGCGTCCGCCTCGGGCATGCTGTCTTCAAGCTCGTCCTGAAAGCGGATGAGGGGTGCCCGATGGCTCGAACGCTCCTCCAAAATGTGTTTGATGTGCGCTGCGAGCGGAACGTAGGTCACCATGTGCTGGGCGAATTGCGCTTTGCGCTCGTCGGTGCCTGCGACGGCAAAGCGCCGCCCGGCCTCGTTCAGCTTGAGGTCGCCTTCGGCAAGCTCGGCAAAGCGCAAAAGCTGCAGCGTTTCCGCGGCGTGGAACAGCTCGTCCACCTCCATTTGCGTGCGCTCGGCAAGCACTGGAAGGTCCGCTTTGCCGTTGAACGGCGGCTCGGCCAGCGTTTCGATGAGGCCCGCTAGCGTATTGGTCGAAACGTGCGGAAGGCTCATGCTGATGCCCGTGCCGGGGAACAGGCCTTCTTTAGCGGGCGTGGCGCCGCTCTTCGCCGTCATGCGCGCATAAATGTCGTCAACGAGCGCCCGGAAGGCGGGGTCGACGCGGTTTCTGGGCTGCGGCAGGTTCACCTTGATCTCGGCGATGACGCGGCCGGGATTGGAGGAGAACACCAAGATGCGGTCGCTCATCAGCACGGCTTCCTCGATATTGTGCGTGACAAGCAGGATGGCCCGTATCGGCATGCGGCCT
>JBKQOR010000106.1:0-10392 GCA_052145435.1 Rhodomicrobium sp.
GCTAGTCGCTCTCGTTGAAGCCTGCCTCGACCAGGGTGGTAAGCACCTCCAAGGCTTCTTCGGCATCCGGCCCCTCTGTTTCGATGAGGATCGTGCTGCCCTGGCTCGCTCCCAGCATCAGCAGGCCCATGATGGAGCCTCCGCTGACGGTCTGGCCGTCTTTTGTGACCGAGACCTCCGCATCGAACTGCTCCGCCGTTTTCACAAAGACGGCCGAAGCCCGTGCGTGCAAGCCGCGCTTGTTCACGATCGTTACTTCGGCAAGGCATTGATAGATGCCGTCGGCGGCATTCGCCACCCGCCGGACCTGCCTGCCGGGGCTCGCCGCGCTTGTCAGCCTAGTGGGCATTCAGAACCAGACTCGCTACATGAATGTATTTCCGTCCGGCCTCCTGGGCCAGCCTTAAGGCGTCCGCCAGCGTAGCTTCCTCACGGATCCGGGCGAGCTTCACCAGCATGGGAAGGTTAACCCCTGCTATCACTTCAACCGATCCGCTGTCCATGACCGATATCGACAAATTCGACGGCGTTCCGCCGAACATATCGGTCAGGATGATGACACCGTCGCCGGTGCCTGCGGTTTTTACCGCTTCGAGAATGGCGTTGCGGCGCTCTTCCATGTCGTCGGCGGGGAAGATCGATATGGGCACAATTTGCTGTTGCGGCCCGACCACATGCTCGAGCGCAGCCACAAATTCCCCTGCCAAGTTGCCATGAGTTACAACGATTAGGCCAATCATGGTCTTTCCGGAAAAGCTAGCGGAACGTGCCCGTCGGAGGAACGGCCCGCCCCATTTAATTGTGAGCCGCATCCACTCCAGGTTCAAGCTCTATATAGGCCTCTAATGGAATACAGCCAGTTAACTCGCTTCCCTTTCAAGAAAGTTTTGCAGTGCGAGGGCCAGTTTAATCGGCGCCGTGATTTCGAATGGATCGAGAACGATGCACCTGATAGGCACCCCCAGGACGGTTTCCCATTCCTCCCTCGCCGGGTACCGGGGCACATCGCAGGAGCCGTCCAGGCCGGCGATGAGCGTTAGCCGGGCCTGCTCCGTGCAGTTGCGCAAGCAGACGATCCCAAGGCCTCGCACTTCGATTTTGCCCGCTAGCGCTGGAGGGCATGAGGCGGCGACGCGCTCGCCGGTGCGCCGCAGCAGGACTTGATCGTCCGCGACGAGCACTGGCCGCGCCTCCAACGCCTCCGATGGAAGAAAGAGGAAACGCAAAGCAAGGTCGGACTTGCCCGCCCCGCAAGGCCCCCTTAGAAGCGCGGCGGAGCCGCCCAGCGCAACGCACGTGCCATGAACCAAGGTTTCCACTTCAGTAAGATACTGCGGCTAACCGCTGGAACAAGCCGGCAAGCGGATTACAAAGCGGGCGCCGTAAGAATATCGCTCCATTACTCCGCATGCGAAGGCTTCTTCCCGGCCGCAAGCTGGAGGCGGGCAGGGCTGATCTGAGGCGGACTTTTGCTTCTTGGCTTTCCGGGGCTTTGGCGCAGGCGGCTCAGGGCATATCCTATTCTCCGCCCAGATGATCCCTTTATGCGCCCTCACGATCTGCTGGGAGATGTTGAGTCCCAATCCTGAGTTTTGTCCAAATACCTCGGGCCGGTCGGTGTAGAAGCGATTGAAGATTTTTTCGAGATTTTCGTCCCTTATCCCAGGTCCTTCGTCCTCGACGCTGATTTCAATTTCATTTTTTTTAGGAACTCTCTTTGCAAAGATATAAATCGAGCCGCCCTTGGGAGAGAAGGATATCGCATTTTCAAGAAGGTTCACTACCACTTGACTGAGCCGGCTGTCATGGCCATTGACATAATACTCTTTGCATTTCGAGAATTGTTCTGGGGCGGGGCATCCTTGGACGGTCAAGACGATATTGAGGCCGCTCGCAATGCGGTTCTCCTGCATGATCTCACACAGAGTGTGAAGAAGGCTCGCCATGTTCACAGGCTTGGCAGTCTCGCGCGCGAGTTCCGCGTCGAGCCTTGAAGCATCGGAAATGTCGGTGATGAGCCGGTCGAGCCGCCGCACGTCGTGGTTGATAATATCGACAAGCTTCTGCCGGTCTTCCTCGGCTCTGATCGAGGGCAGGAGGCTTGCGGCGTTCCTAAGGGACGTGAGCGGGTTTTTCAATTCATGAGAGACGTCCGCCGCAAAGCTTTCGATGGCGTCAAGCCTCGAATACAGGGCATTCGTCATGTCGCGCAGAGCGCGCGAAAGATTACCGATTTCGTCGGGCCGTTCGCTGAAATCGGGGATTTGCTCCCGGTTCTTGATATTCTTGCGCACACGCTCGGCGGCAACCGCTAAGCGCCGCATGGGTTCGGCAATTGTGCCGGCGAGAAGCAGGGAAAGAATGCCCGTAACGAGCACGACCAGTCCGGCCACGGCAACAATCTGGAGGCGTTCCTGGGCAATAAGCTCATCGATATCGCTGCCTTGTGTGGTCAGCATCAGGGCGCCGAGCGTGGTCTGATCGCGTTGGATCGGCATGGCGATGGAGATGACGGTCTCGCCCGTCTCCGTGATGCGGATAAGCGGAGCCGGGCTGCCGGCCAGCGCCACGCGAACCTCTTCATAAGCCTTTCCGTCAGGCCCCATGTCTTTGTAAACGGGGAGGTCCGGCGTCCAGAATCCGGCCTTAAGATAAGCCCAAATGTCGCTGAGAATATCGGTCTCGCTCTCCCCAGCACCTTCGGTGCGCCCGCTCTGACCGCGGGGGTAAAGCTGCCGGCTATCGGAAATTAGCGTTCCGTCGGTGTCGAATACGCGGGCCCTCGTTTTTGTCGGGCCGACCAGGTCTCGCAGCATGGGCGAGACGATCTCGGGGTCAATCCTGAAGGACAATTCGGGGCTCGACAGGCCATGCGGCACGACGATCTTGTTCTCGTCATCCGCCTGACTAGCCTCTGCCGGCTGGTCTCCGCTTTTGCTCGTCTGCGCAATCGCGCTCGCAATGATGGCGGCCTGCGTCGTGAGGCTTTCCACGCGGGTCTCGATGAATTTAACCCGGTATTGATTGAGATAGAAAATGCCCGCGACAAGAATTGCCACGCCAAAGAAGTTGATAACGATAATCCTGCGGGTAATGCTGTTAAACCGGTAGTGGCCAAGAAATTTCCGGGTGAAACGCAATAAGCGCAGCCTCAAGGCGCGCGGGAGCCGCCATGCCGCAGCGTCACGCCATCTGGGCAACTCAAGGGCCATAGGATTTAGGTCCAAATATTAGCCGCTATTCCTTGAAACGGTACCCTACGCCATACAGCGTTTCGATCACATCGAAATTGGTATCCACAACCTTGAATTTTTTTCTCAGCCTCTTGATGTGGCTATCGATCGTTCTGTCGTCGACATAGACCTGATCGTCATAGGCAGCATCCATCAGCGCATCGCGGCTCTTGACCACGCCTGGCCGCGCCGCAAGCGCTTGCAAGATTAGAAACTCGGTCACCGTCAGCGTGACCTGCTTGCCGTCCCAAATGCAGGTGTGGCGCTCGGGGTCGAGCTTCAGCTTGCCGCGCTCGATAATCTTCGCGTCCTCCACGACCGCGGATGCCTCGCGCGGCTGGCTCCGGCGCAAAATGGCCCGCACGCGCTCCACCACAAGCCGCTGCGAGAACGGTTTCCGGATAAAGTCGTCGGCACCCATCTTGAGGCCGAACAGCTCATCGATCTCATCGTCCTTGGAGGTCAGAAAAATCACCGGCATCTCGCTCTTCTGGCGAAGCCGCCGCAAGAGCTCCATCCCGTCCATGCGCGGCATTTTGATGTCGAGAATCGCGAGATCGGGCGGATCGGCCGAAATGCCGTCAAATGCGGAAACGCCGTCGGTGTATGCGAGGATTTTGTATCCTTCCGCCTCGAGCAGCATGCGCAAGGAAGTAAGAATGTTACGGTCATCGTCGACGAGCGCGATAGTTGGCATCAGCGATCCAAGCTTGTTTCAGGTTCAGCGCAGCAATTCTGTTGCAGAAATACCTCTATGCAGAAAAAAGCGAAATAGGCAAGCCGCACGCCGGAGAAATCCAAGGAATTTGCTATTTAACGCACCGCTCCCCGCCAAGTGAAGCACCGGAAACGCGGGGCAATCATGCGAACTTGGGCGCGGCATTTTGCAGCGGATTAATCCGGAAGGAATCCTGTTTAACGCTGCATTCACTTCTTCTAAGCAGTAGACTGGTTGTGCCGCTCGATGCCGGTGCTTATAACATATCGCCGGGAAGGAGACCAGTATTGCTCGCATGCTCACTTTTGCCGCTTGGGCTTAGTCCTCAGCGCCGGTGCCGGCGGCCGGCTCCAAGAACACTTGGCCCGAACCGTACAATTAAAAGATAATATACACGGAACGCCGCGCAAGCATTTCTCTTGCGGCTTAGCATGGCTTATTGTAATATTATATAAATTATTAGATAGTTAAAACAAAGAACAACATGCACCGGTAACGTCAACTTAGAGTGTCGCGGAAAGATTTGATTGCGTGCGAGCAACGCTGAGGGGAGAAGTCAAATGAATACTGGCGTAACCAGCCCGACAACAAACGCCAAGCTGCGCGCTTGGGTCGACGGGATGGCGGGCTTGTGCAAGCCCGCGCAGGTCGTCTGGGTGGACGGAACGCGGGAGGAATACGACCGGCTGTGCCAGACGATGGTCGACGCCGGCACGTTTGTGAGGCTCAATCCGGCAAAGCGCCCCAATTCGTTCTTGGCCCGTTCGCATCCATCCGACGTCGGCCGGGTCGAGGACAGGACGTTCATCTGCTCCGTTAACAAAGATGAAGCCGGCCCGACCAATAATTGGGCCCCGCCCGCGGAGATGCGCGCCACGCTGCAAGGGCTTTTCAACGGATGCATGGCCGGGCGGACGATGTACGTCATCCCCTTCAGCATGGGCCCCATCGGCTCGCCCATCGCCAAGATCGGCGTGCAGCTCACCGATAGCCCCTACGTCGTCGCCAACATGCGGATCATGACGCGCATGGGCACCGCCGTGCTCGAAGCGCTCGGCCCCAGTGGCTTTTTCATCCCGTGCATGCACTCGATCGGCGCGCCGCTTAAGCCCGGCCAGGCCGACGTCCCGTGGCCCTGCGAACCCGACATCAAGCGCAAATATATCGTGCATTTCCCGGAGACCTACGAAATCTGGTCTTACGGCTCCGGCTACGGCGGCAATGCGCTCTTGGGCAAGAAATGCCTCGCGCTGCGCATCGCCTCGGTGATGGCCCGCGACGAAGGCTGGCTTGCCGAGCATATGCTGATCGCAGGGATCCAGTCGCCGGACGGCGAGAAAACCTACATCGGCGCCGCATTCCCAAGCGCCTGCGGCAAGACCAACCTTGCCATGCTGGTGCCGCCGAAGGCTTTCGAAGGCTGGAAAGTCTCCACCGTTGGCGACGACATCGCCTGGATCAAGAAAGCGCCGGACGGCTCGCTGCGCGCGATCAATCCCGAAGCGGGCTTTTTCGGCGTCGCGCCCGGCACGAACGAAAAGTCCAACCCGAACGCGATGGCGACGATCCGCGAAAATACGATTTTCACCAACACCGCGCTGACCGATGACGGCGATGTCTGGTGGGAAGGCATTGTTGGCGAACCGCCCGCGCATCTCATCGACTGGAAGGGCGAGGACTGGACGCCCGGCTGCGGCCACCCCGCCTCCCATCCGAATGCGCGCTTTACCGCGCCCGCGAGCCAGTGCCCGTCCATCGATCCGGATTGGGAAAAGCCCGAAGGCGTGCCCATCGGCGCCTTCCTCTTCGGCGGCCGTATGAGCAAAGACCTGCCGCTCGTGTTCCAGGCCTTCAACTGGAGCCATGGCGTCTATCTCGGCGCAACGATGGGCTCCGAAGCGACCGCCGCGGTGATGGGCCAGCAGGCGCCCATGCGGCGCGATCCCATGGCGATGCTGCCCTTCTGCGGCTACAACATGGCCGATTATTTCAGCCACTGGCTGAATGTCGGGCGCCGTCTTTCGAACCCGCCGCGCATATTCCGCGTCAACTGGTACCGCAAGGACGAGAACGGCAAATTCCTCTGGCCCGGCTTCGGCGAGAATATGCGCGTCTTGAGGTGGATCGCCGGCCGGGTGCGCGGCCGTGCTTGTGCCGTCGAGAGCCCGATCGGCTGGATGCCGCGCTTCGAGGACATCGAGTGGAAAGGCCTCGAATACCCGCCGGAAACTTTCTACCAATTGATGACCGTGGGGCGGGAGGCCGGCACCGCCGAAGCGCGCGCCCATGAGGAAGAATTCGACAAGTTCTTCGACCGCTTGCCGAAGGAGTTCGTCTTCGAGCGCGAGCTTCTGCTCTCGCGGCTGTGGCGTTCGCCCGACCGCTGGGAGCTGGCGCCCTCGGACATCGTCCGGCCGGTCGAGTGAGGAAAAGCTGCAAGTGAGCGATACCAAAGGGCGTGTCATTGCCGCGAAGGAGCGTGTGAAGAAATTGGCGCGTTCGCAACAAACTCAGTTGTCATGGCCCGGCTTGACCGGGCCATCCATGAAAAATCCAATGCACTCAGTATGTTGCTGGATGGCCGGGTCAAGCCCGGCCATGACAGTGGGGCTCTGACCCGATTCTTCATACGCTCGCAGGCGGGGCCGGCTCTGGCGACCGGTATGGCATGCTCCGGCCCACGGCCCCGGCGTTAACTTTCCTTGTTAACTTGTCCTGACAGCCCCGGTTTGCGGACGGTTTCGCTTAAGGCTTTCTTCAAGCTTAATCTGCACCTAGTTTTATATTTAACGGACTTTTTGAATCGCACTTTTGCGGGCAAAAACGCGAAAAATCGCGCATTTTGCGGCGGGGAGAAATGCATATCCGGCCCCATTAACCATCGCGCGGTTTACCATGCCGGCCCCTATCGCCGCGGCTTGCTCCGCTACGCCCCGGCGGCGGTTTGCCTATAAGCTTCCGTTAACCGGCTTGCGATTTTAGGAACCGTTAGCCTCACGGGATTTTTGCGCCTTGACGCGCGTTAGGCGGCTGCAATTTGCTCCATTACGCGATGGCCAGACCCCTTGTCATCCCGGAAAACGCTTTAGCGTTTATCCGGGATCTTAGCGAACACCGCATCCTGTAGCCTTATTAGATCCCGGATAGGGCGCCAAGCGCCCTTCCGGGATGACAAAGGTGGCGACCGCCACAGGAACGCCGCAGAACTGCGCTTTTATTCAGTTTACGGCCCTTCTGCATTTCATGACCAACGGATAGTCCATGTCCCAAGACGAAATCGCCCGCGAATACGATGTGTTCTTGTCCTATGCCCATCTCGACGCCGATCACGACGCCGCGAATGCGCGTAGCCTCGCCAAATGGCTGGAGGGCCTTGGCTACTCCGTCTGGTGGGATCGCAGCCTGATCGCGGGGCAGAAATGGCCGAAAGAGCTTGAGATCAAGGTGCGCGCCTCGAAACGCGTGATCGTGCTGTGGTCGCCGCGCGCCGCCGTCTCCGATTGGGTGAAGTTCGAGACCAATCTCGCCGCGAATGAGGACAAGCTGGTTCCGCTTATCGTCGAGCGCTGCCCAACGCCGAGCCACTGGAGCGCGGTCCAGCAGCCGCTGGTTTCGGACTTCGAGGCGCAGAAGGCCGAAATCCTGCGGGTGCTGGCGATTGAGCCGAGCGGCACGAAGGCGCGCGAAGCCAAAGACGATGCGCGCGTCTCCATCGCGGCGCTGCCCACCGCGAGCGGCGCGTTGATCGGCCGCGACATCGAGCTGACCATGCTGCAAAAAGCGTGGGCCTCAACCGCGCCCGGCGCGGCGCCGGAGCAGAAAACCAACATCGTCGTGCTGCACGCCATCGGCGGCGCGGGCAAGACCGCGCTCATGCGCCATTTCGTGGACGAACTCGCGGACGAGGGTTTCGCGGGCGCATACAAGGTCTATGGTTGGTCGGCCTATTCCCAAGGCTCGGGCGACAACAAAACCGCGAACGCCGACGAGTTCATCGCCAAGGCGCTCGGCTTTTTCGGCCACGATCTGGCGGCGCACCCCATCCAGGACGCGGTCGAGCGCGGGCGCAAGCTCGCCAAACTTGTGGGCGAGCGCCGCAGCCTCCTCATCCTCGATGGACTCGAGCCGCTGCAAGACCCGCCGCTCGTCAACAAGGGCCGGCTGAAGGATCGCGGCCTCGCCGCGCTCATCGCCGGGCTGGCGGCGGAGAACAGGGGCCTGCTCCTCATCACCTCGCGGCAGGAGCTGCCCGAGCTGGAGGGCCGCAAGCTGCCGCGTATTATCAGCCGCGAGCTGAACCGCCTCGACAAAACCGCGGGCGTCGCGCTGCTCTCCCATCTCGGCGTGCATGGCAGGCGCAGCGAGATGGAAAAGGCGGTGGAGGAGGTGCTCGGCCACGCTCTGTCGCTGAACCTGCTCGGCACCTATCTCGACGCGGTGCATGGCGGCGACGTGAACCAGCGCGAGCAGTTCAAGCTCGGCGAGATCGAGGACGCGCCCGCCGATTTCATCGGCGATCAGACGGCGCGCTATGCGAAACGCGCGGCCCGCATCATGGAAGGCACGATTGCGCGCTTTGAGGCGCTGACGCGCGACGAGGCCGCCGCTCAAGGCAAGGCCGAAACCGCGATCCTGCATATGGTGGGTCTGTTCGACCGGCCTGCCGAGAAAGCCGCGTTGGAGGCCCTCCTCGCCGAGCCCGCCATCCCCGGCTTGACGGATGCGTTTCATTTTCAGCCCGCATTACCCCTCACCCCAACCCTCTCCCAGCGGGAGAGGGAGCAGGGCGTGCCCGTTGCAACGGCGTTCCCTCTCCCAGAGGGAGAGGGACAGGGTGAGGGGGTGCGGCGCCCCTTGACGGCGCGGGAGCGATCCGCCCGCTGGGCCGTGGCCGTGGACCGGCTGCGCAAGCTGCGGCTTCTGAACGCCGAAGACCCGCGCGAGCCGGGCAGCCTCGACGCCCACCCCATTGTGCGCGCCCATTTCGGATCACGGCTGCAGCACCGCGCGCCGGAAGCCTTCCGCGAGGCGCATAGCCGCCTTTACGATTTCTATCGCTACCGGGGGCTGCCGGAGACGTTTCGCGACCCGATTGCGTATGCGGCTCTCGCTATCGTGGCTTCCTTTCCGGACAATCGCGAAGGCAATCGCCGCGCTCTCGCGGACGGCCGCGATCCGGGCGGTGACATCCCTGAGACTCTGCACGCTGCTTCACCGGACGAGCGCAAAAAAGCGGCGGCGCTGATCGGCACGGCGGCGTTCGGCGAAGCGCTGCAAAAATTCCTGCCCAGCGATCTGGACGGCATGCGGCCGTGTTTTTCGGCCATCGCCCATGGCTGCGCCGCCGGCCGGCATCAAGAGGCTTACAGCGAGGCCTATTTTCCTCGCGTGCGGCGCGGTAATGAGCATTTCGTTGCCAACAAGCTCGGCGCACTGAACGCCGATCTCGCCGCGCTGGCTTTGTTTTTCGACGAGGTCTGGGCCGTCCCCGCGAAAGGGTTGCGCGAAACTGACAAGGCTCGCGTTCTCAACTTCGCTGCCTTTGCGCTCCGGGCGCTGGGACGCCTGCGCGAAGCCATCGAGCCGTTCGAGGCTGGCCTCAAGGCCGATGCCGCCGCGCGCGACTGGAAAAACGCCGCCGCTGATACCAGTAATGTCTCCGAGCTGCGCCTCACCCTCGGCGATGTCGCCGAGGCCATTGCCGTGGCGCGGACCAGCGTCTCGCACGCCGATACCAGCGGCGACGCCTTCAGGCGATTATACGAGCGCACCACGCTCGCCGATGCCCTGCATCAGGCCGGGCAGGCGCGCGAGGCGTTCAAGCTGTTCGAGGAAGCCGAGGCCATGCAGGCCCAGTCGCAGCCCGATCTGCCGAAGCTCTATTCGATGCAAGGCTACCGCTATTGCGATCTCCTCCTCGCCCAAGGCAAGCCGCAGGGGGCGATCGAGCACGCGCAAACGGACGCGCAGGGATTGCGTACCAATATTGCGTTACTTGATGAAGCGCTAGCCGCCCTGGCCTTAGGCCGCGCTTACGCGTCATTGCAAGCGCAACGCGCGGCGCAGCATCTCGACGCCGCCGTGGATCGCCTCCGCCGCGCGGGAGACGAAGAATACCTCAGCCGAGGCCTGCTCGCCCGCGCTGCGTCCCGCCGCGCCATCGGCGAGTTTCACGCCGCCGCCACCGACCTCGGCGAGGCGAACGAGATCGCCGCGCGCGGCGGGATGCGCCTGCACCTCACCGATTATCGTCTGGAAAGCGCGCGGCTGCTGCTCGCCCAGCTCGCGCCCGCAGCCGCACCGCAGCCCGCAAAGCGCGGCATGTGGCAGCGCATCTTCGGCGCCGCACCCGTGGAAGCCGCGCCCGCGCCGGCTGCCGCCATCCCGCCCGCCGAAGCGCAAGCCATGCGCGCCCGCGCCGAGGAGCATTACGAGGCCGCG
>JBKQOR010000107.1:0-3446 GCA_052145435.1 Rhodomicrobium sp.
TGATGGCGGGCTATTGGCAGCGGCCGGAAGCCACGGCGGAGACTTTGCGCGATGGCTGGCTGTGGACCGGCGACATGGGCGAGATGGACGCGGACGGCTTCCTCACTCTGCGCGACCGCTCCAAGGACGTGATAATTTCCGGCGGGTCGAACATCTATCCCCGTGAGGTCGAGGAGGTGCTGCTGACCCATCCGCTCGTGGCGGAGGCCGCAGTCGTTGGGCGCGCGCACCCCGATTGGGGCGAGGAGGTTGTCGCGTTCATCGTGACGCGCGACGGCACCGCCTTGGAGACCGATGCGCTCGACCGGCTGTGCCTCGAAAATATCGCGCGCTTCAAGAAGCCCAAGTCCTACGTTCACATCGAAAGCCTGCCGAAGAATAACTACGGCAAAGTCTTGAAGAGCGAACTCCGGCGCATTCTCGCCGCTGGGGACCGCACAACGTAGTGGTCCAAGCAGAGTTTCCTGGCTTCTCCAACGCATGGCCTTCTCAGGCGTTAGCGGCCAGTGGGCTGAATTTTGCTTCACAACTCCGGACTCCGGGCCGATTTCAGAGAGTGCCCGCTATTGAGGGATGAGCCGCCGTTCCCGCCCGGCGTCGGCCCATCGCTCGGACCACAGCCTTCTTTTTTCCAGAACTAATTCTGGTTGGGCCGCCTGGGGCCAGCAGCAGGTTTTCCCGGACCAAAGTCTTATGACGCGCAAAGGCGAACCAAGCCGCGCGCCATCGACGGTAAGTTTTGACCCGGTTATTCAAGGACGATATAAACGGAAATGCTTGCGAGCGCTAAGGGCCATGAACTCGATTTAGAGACACTAAATGCATTTTCATCCTTCGGCTAGGAACCGGCAACCAATTGAGCATTTGATTGCGATCCGACCAGCGCAACCGTCAGACGTTGAGGCGATCTTCTCGATTCTGAGCGAGGTCGCATGTCGGGTTCCGGTCAAGCTCAGCACGAGCGAACACGTTAAGGCGATGAAGGAACAGATCAGCGACTATTGTCTCGATGACTTCTCCCTCGTCGCTGTAAATGAAAATAGCGTGGTGGTAGGCTTTCAGTTAGCCGAAAGACGGTTGGCGAGAAATAACCCTTGCCCAGACGAATTGCATATTTATTTGGCCTACGCAGGCGTGACCACCGATGCAGCAGGGCAAAAAGTTTTCAGGCGATTGATCGAGGCCGAGAAGCGACAAGGGCTGCCGCTCGTTACAGAGGTAAAGCCCGACAATAAAAGCGACATGGCCGCTAGGCTAACGCATTACAATTTCCGGCGCTATTTCAGTCCTAACATCATCGGCAATTATCGGTGGGACCCAGAGTGACGAAGTTCAGCGCACAAAGGCAAAGGTCGCAAACCGCGAAGCTCGCGTACACGTACATATTCGTCGCCATTCTTCTGATTTTGAGCTTGACTGCGCCGGTAGCCGCAGGCTCGGGAGAGGATGCTATCGCTGCATACGCCAGTGGCGACTACGCAACCGCTTTACGGCTTTTGCGTCAGCTGGCCGACCAGGGTGACGCTCAAGCTGAATATAACCTTGGCGCCATGTACGACAACGGCCAAGGCGTTCCGAAGGACGACGCGGAGGCAATGAAGTGGTATCGCAAGGCCGCCGATCAGGGAGATGCCCGGGCCAAGAACAACATTGGGGTCATGTACGCCAACGGTCAAGGTGTGCTCCAGAACTACGCCGAGGCCATGAAGTGGTATCGCGAGGCGGCCGATCAGGGAGATGCCCGTGCCCAGCAAAACCTCGGGTTTATGTACGCCAACGGGCATAGCGTGCCGAAGGACTACGGGGAGGCGGTGGCGTGGTATCTCAAGGCCGCCAATCAGGGCGCTGCCCCTGCCCAATACGCCCTGGGATTGTTTTACCGTCGGGGCACGGGCGTGCCGCAGAGCGATGGGGAGGCGGTGAGGTGGTATCATAACGCCGCCGATCAGGGCTACGGCGACGCACAGTACAACCTCGGGTTCATGTATAGAAATGGCTTGGGGGTACAGCAAGACTATGTGCAGGCACACATGTGGTTCAACTTGGCAGCGATGGCAGGCGATCAAGTGGCAGCCGAAAACAGAGACAGTGTCACGGGCCTTATGGCCCCCGAGCAGATAGCCGAAGCGCAGAAGCTCGCACGCGAGTGGAAGCTGACTACGCCACCGCCTCGATAGCCCGCGCAGCGGGAAATTCCGCTGCTGAGGGTACAGCGGTTGTGCCATGGAATTGCGCCCGAGTCCGGAATCATAACAGGCTGCTGGGCATTAAACCAGGAATGTTTGCCTAGGAAGGCGGCGCACCGAACAGACTAAGGTCTATCGCTTCGCCCATGACAAGGTAACCCAGCCGGTTGGGGTGCAGCTTGTCGCCTGGGCCGCCGGTGGTTGAATCCGGCACGAACTCGGGCCGCATTTCGCCCGTCTGGGGGTTCGCAACCGCTCTGTCGAAGTCGATCACGCCGTCGAAGATGCCGGATCCCCGGATGAATGCGTTCAATTCTTGCCGCTTGAGGTCCTGCTCCGCAAAGCCGTGAGCGGGGCCGGCGTTACCGAGCGCGGTCGTGAGGGTCGCGCCAATCACGCGGACGCCAGGGATGCGGCTCCGGACGATGCCAACCCCTGCGCGCAATGCGTTGCTGGCCGTTTCGACGCTGACATTCCCGTTCTTGCTGAAATCGTTGATGCCTTCGAACCAGATCACCGCCGAAACCCCCGACAAGCTCAGAACGTCGCGTTCGAGCCGTTGCAGGGCCGAGGGCCCTCCGGGATAGGGGGCTTGCGGACTATATTCCGCGGGGCCCGTGATAAGGTTGCCGCCGATGCCCGCGTTTACGACGGCAAACCGGCTGCCGAATTTTGCATGAAGCCGCCGGGACAAGACGTCGGGCCAACGATCGTCGCCATTCAACGTCGAGCCGGTGCCATCGGTGAGTGAATCGCCAAACGCGACAATAACTTGCGTTCCGGCTGGAACTTTCATGTCGATGGCGTCGAGAAAGTACCAGGAGGTGGTGCCGGAGGGAAAAGCGGCTTCGTCTTCAACCGCGCCCTGGGCGCCGGTGCCCGGAGGCGTGACGTAGGACGTTGTCAGCCCCTTAGCATGCCATGTCATTGGGCCGCTTTCGCCCGAGATGTGGAAGCTTACAGCCAGTTTCCTGGCTTGCAGATCGAGGGGGCGCGCGCCCTCTACGAATGGAAGCGCCACGGCGTCGCTCCATGCGCTTCCCCCCGGATCTACGGTTACGCTTTGGGAGCCCGCGAATGTCACCCGGCAGTTTGTGCCCTGAACCACGGCCGAGCTATCGAGCTGCAATCCGATATAGACGCCGTCGAAAGTGACGGGCTTCGTGCCGAAAGCATTGGAAAGACGGATGCGGGTCTCGCGGCCCCAAATATCCGGCCCGGCGATGAGCCGGAAGCTTTGATCCCTCGCGCCAATTTCTG
>JBKQOR010000108.1:0-18873 GCA_052145435.1 Rhodomicrobium sp.
TGCGCCTCGTCCGGGACCCACACCGCGGTGAGATCGCCCGCGCGCAAAAGCTTCGCCAGGTTTTGGGCGTCGCGCCGGTTGGTCTTCACCCGGTCCCCTGGCCGCTTTGGGATCAGCGAGGGAGCCACAATTGCTCAGTTGATCGAATCAGTGCTATGCGGCAAGCAAAGATTGCAAAATCGTTGATGCTAACGCGGAGGCTAAGCCATGATCCGTGTTTGTTATTCGATGCTGTTGCTTACGGTGTTGTCCGCTTGCGCAAACGAACAGGCCCACCCGGCTTTGAACGCGCAACAGAATGCACCTTCGTCAGGACAGAACATTCTTGCCTGCACGGGGCTCCCCGTGGCGGGACAGGAATGCGGTTTGAAGCTTCCCAAAATGGTGATGGCCCCGGGATAGAAGGAGGCCGGCTACGCCGCCGTCCCCTCTGGCACCTCGCCGAAGCCCTTGCCGGGCGCGAGCGGCGCGAGGCGGATGAGCCGCGAGTCGGCGACCGCCGCCTGCCGGTGCTTGACGGCCTCGCGGTAAACGGGATCGCGGATCATTTCCACGAAGGCGGACACGGACGGATATTCCGCGATGAAGCACAAGTCCCAGCGCTCTTCGGCCGGCCCAATCAGCGTCAGCTCGAACTTGCCCTGCCAGACGATCCTGCCGCCGAGCCGCGCGAACACCGGCGCACTCTCGCGGCCGTAAGCGGCATAGGCCTCCGCGCCCGTTGCCTGCCGTCCGCCGGGATAGCCCGCGAGCGCGCGTAGCCGCACGAGATTGAGCATGTGGATGGGGCCTGCGCGGTTGTTCTCGCGGAAGAATGCGAAGTCTTGCTTGGTTGGATCGATGTAGCCTGTCATTGCCATCGCCTGTTCTGACCCGCGCCGCCTTGGCTTACCGAAGCATTTCGTGGCGCTTGCGCCTGCCTTCAATGCGCGCGGCGCGCGCACGATATTTGGCTGCGGAACTACGCAGCTATTTTCTTTAGGCGGCATGTTGGAAATCCGGTAAGAATCGGAGCGGCGCCGGATTGGCGCCGCCCTCGAAATCGCGAGTTCTTGCCGTTTCAGCGGCGGCGGTTCGACGCCGTCCTTATGTTCGGCGCCTGGGAATTAAGAGCCGTCCGCTGCGCATTCGAAAGAGACGCAAAGAAGGTCTTAACCTCGGGCCTAATGGTATCGATCGCTTGAATCAAGGCGCTTATCCGCTTCTGCGCGGCATCGAGCCTCGCATCGAGCGTGTTAGGCACATTGGCAGGGCACGATTCGCGCAGGATGTCAGCCGCCTTCGCCGAAGCCTGCTTAAGCTGGTTCAGGTCCTGCATCTGCTGGCTGTCCAACTTGATCGTCCTTTCAATGTCGTCCGCGGGGACATTGGCGAAACCAGCCTGGGTCGAGCAAAGCTTTGCTAGATCCACGTGCTGACCTTTTGCGGAACGCTCTCCGCCCGCCACGGACGCATCGAGCCTCTGCCTCTGCTGAGGGGTCAGCTGGCCATACAGCTTTTCGAGGGGACTGCGAACGACGTCCTCAGCCTGTTGCATGGCCTGTAGGCGCTGCTCCATCGCATCGAGCCGGCCGGTGGGGGTTAAAGGCGTCTGCGCCGGGCACGCTCCGCTCAAGATGTTCGACGCTTGCGCCATCGCCTGCTTCAGCTCGCCGAGCGTCAGCGCCTGATCTGGCGTTGGCTGGATAATGGCCTCGATACGTTGGAATGGCAGGCTGTCTACGCCAGGAGCGAAGCCGGCACAGGTCGCGGCTGCCTCTTGCGGGCTGATAGCCGCTGCCCGCTGCGGCTGTTGCGAAGCGAGCGCGCTACTGTGCCTATAGCCACGGTAGATGTCACCCGCGTAAGGCGCTCCAGCGTACCCTATGTTATAGAACCCATAATCGAAGTATGGGTAGTCGTAATAGGGCCAGAAAGCGCTCCAGAGCAGCGCATCCGGTCCCCAGCCCCAGAACGGGTCGTAGTAGTCGTAGGGCCAGAAGGCGTATGAGAAGTAGTCGCCCCAGAAGTACGGCCAGAAAACGCCGCCCGCCCAGAAGCGCCTGAAGCCGTGGTTTCTCCAGCCATGTCCGCCCCAGCGAGCATTGGCAAAGCCGTTGCGGCGCCCGAATCGGGCGTTATTGGCGAGCCCGTGCCGCCCGGCGTTTGCGAAACGCGTCCGCGCATTGTTTGCAAGCCTGTTGGCTCTTGCGTTACGCGCGAAGCGGTGGGCCGCGGCGCGGTTCTGAGCCAAACGATGCGTGCGATTGCCATGTGCGAAGCGATTGCCCCGGCCATGGAAGCGTCCGCCTCGAGCGAAATGCGACCGGCCGGTAAAATGGCCGCGTGCAAAGTGGCCGCCAAAGTGGGCTCCGCCGAAGCCGCGCATTCCGCCGAAATGTCCCCCAAAGCCGCCAAAGTGACCGCCTCCGAAGTGACCGCCTCCGAAGTGGCCGCCTCCGACGTGGCCTCCCCCACCCCGGAACGCAAAGCTTGCTGCCGGCGCCAAAATCACACACAGGCAACTGACAGCAACAATCAGAAACCTTCTTAGCATTTCTGCCTCCAGGAATTTCCAGATACAGATACAAGGCAATACGCGGTTTGACGTTCCGCTTGGTAATAATATTTTCACGTTTTGAATTAGCAGCTAAGACTTTGGCGGTTCAAGCTCACGCACGTTATTAAAACGGAGATTTACGCTTAAGCTAGTGAGTATGCGAGGCGTTACTTTGGCTGCTCTCTTTCTTGCCGCGACCACTCGTCATAGAGCGCCACCACCGCCGCAGCGGCCGCGCGAACG
Source organism: Rhodomicrobium sp. (assembly GCA_052145435.1). Classification (GTDB taxonomy): domain Bacteria; phylum Pseudomonadota; class Alphaproteobacteria; order Rhizobiales; family Rhodomicrobiaceae; genus Rhodomicrobium. The sequence goes on from JBKQOR010000108.1 coordinate 2,783, forward strand.
GATGCGACGAACGCTTCGGCCGGCTTGAACGCTCCGCTGTAGCTTGCATCGACGAGCACGGCGAGTTCCAAGACCGCCGATCTGTCCCCGGCGCTCAGGCGCCGCAGCACGAAGGTCATCGCCGAAATTTCGCGCCGCTTGCGCTCGCCGAAGGGCAGGCGCCCGACTGGGCTCGATCGCACCTGCGACCTCAAATAGTTGACGCAGCCCACATTCGAGAGGCCGTTCACGCAGGATGTCAGCCTTTCGATCGCCTCGGCTTCGCGATCGGACAGCGTGCGGTCCAGCACGGTCAAACGCCGGCGCAGCGAGCGCACGCGAACGGCCTCCGGCTTTGCGGCCGCGTCCTCGACGATCGCGCGCCGCACGCCAAGCGGCGTCAGAACCGTGCGCGTGCGGTGCCGGGCCACGATGGGAGCGCCTGGCGGCGTCAGGACGTCGCGCGTGAACGGGGTATGCTGACGCCGCTCGTCGGTCGGACCTTCCGAAAGCTCGAGCCTCGGCTTCTTTTTCGCGAGCCTGGATTTAGCGGCCATGGCCATCGCACCCATGCTCGAAGGCTTGACGGAGGTGATGGCGGCAATAGGAGGCACGCCCTGATTTCGGCGCGCCGCAAAAGGCAAAACCGGGCTCGGCCGGGTCGCCGAGCGGCCAGCGGCAGGCTTCGTCGGGCAAGGACGCGAGCGCGGCCGCTCCATACGTCGCGGAGGGGCCAACATTCGACCGCCGCACGACAAGGCCGGCGCCTTCTGGGCGCCCGCCTTTTTTCGCCCGCTGCCGGAGCGCGCGGACGCTTATGCCATTTCGCCTTAAAACAGCGCGCAGTGCTTTTGGATTGACGCCCATCGTCCGGGCGATATCGCTCGTGCGCAGCGTCGCCAGAGCCGCGACGATTTCGGTAAGTTCTCCGGTTGTCCATCGCCGCCGCTCTTTAAGGGACGGCGGCACACCCGGCGTGGATGCGCAAATTAGCGGGCTTTGGGACTGCGGCAAGGGTACAACGTGCAACACGGGCGCCTCGTTTTGGCTTCGGTACTGACCAACTGGCCGCGAAAAAACACACAATACGGTGCTGATTCCACGGTACGAGGCGTAAACTACACAATACGTGTAAATAAACCGCTCAAATTTATCTAAAACTGGGGAATTTTGCGCCTGCCCGTCCGTTGTCGGAGTAAGTTCGGCGCCGGCCTGGAAAGCTTATGAAGCGGCTATGAATTTCCTCCCATTCGCAGATTGCGGTCTGCCATCCCGGCAAAAATGGCCCGTCATGGTGCGATGGTAAAGTATAGCGAATCGGGTCGAACCGATTGTTTTTCCCCAGAAAAGATTGGGGAGCTCGTCATGAGCGATTTTCTCGCAATGGAAATGTGTTACACAGCACGTGTAGAAGGCGGATTTGCGCGATGCGGGATTGGACGGCGGACGAAATTAGAGCCATTGCGGAGCGGCTGCGCGGCGCCCGGATCCACGCGGGCTTCGAGCGCGCGACCGAGGCCGTGCGCAAGTTCGGGTGGAATTATAGCCGCTACATGAACTACGAGAACGGCGAGCGCGCCATTCCGCCGAAGCAGGCGATCCTCTTCGCCTCCGCTTTTGGCGTCACTGTCGATTATATTTATTTTGGAAAAGGTGATATCTTAAATCGAATCGAAAGAAACTCGGCGATATCGTCGAAAATCGTGCGGCGTATCCCACTTGTGGGCCTTGAGAATATTGCGGAACTTCAACGCATCGCTTCCGGACTTGAGCCCATGCTGGCTGTCACGATCCCAGTCTCCGGCGAAGACACGCTCCCCGAGCGCGCGATTTTTATAGAAATCCAGGATAAATCGATGTCCAACCCAAACGAGCCGGTATCCTTCGAGCCGGGTGACAAGGCCATGATCGACCTGGAAGCATCGCCTGCGCCCGCCGATTTCGTGCTGGCGCTCGTTCCGGAGGAGCGTATGGCGATGTTCCGGCTTTTTCGCGAGGTGGGGCGTGCAGCCGACGGTTCGATGATCGCCGATCTTGTGCCGCTCAATCCAAATTTCCGGATCGTCCGCATCTCCATTGCAAGTCCTGGGCACATCATCGGGGTTTGCCGCCGGGTTCATCGCATCGTCGAGCTGACCCCGGCGCCCCGGCGTGCGCGGCTTGGCTAGCGCCGCCGAGATGGCGGGCGGCTGGGTCTCCGGCAGCGCGCATAAGCGCTGACTTAATCCCGGCACCATGAAAATGCGCGCCACGGCATGCAGTAACGCCGCAGCGTCATTGCGAGCAACGCGAAGCAATCCAGGGCAAGTGCCGCAAGGTTTCGCTGGATCGCCACGGCGGCAAGCGCCGCCTCGCGATGACGGGGCCGCCTCTGTCAGCGCCCATGCGCCGCCGCGGGGCCGGCGCCGGGACCGGTCAAAACTTTCGGTGCCCGGTATAATATCATTCGGTTTTTACGAGGCCCGAGAAGGCAGCGACCGCAAGCAAGCTTGCCACCCAGCCGAACACCAGCTCGGCGAGCACGATAACGTTGGTGCCCCAGGGCGGGACGGTGAGCGTTCGCCCGCCCAGGCTGAAGCGCACCTCTTTTTGCATCGGCACCCAACTTTTTTCCTGCTGCAGATCGACGACGGGAAGCAGCACGTTGAACGAATAAACCCACGGATTGAACGCCGGGTATTCGTCGAACTTCCCCGGAACCTTAAGAGCGCATTTTGTCCAGTTGCCGCGGCAGCTCTGGTAGTCCGGGTGGAGAAAAACTTGGGAATCGCGCGGGGCAAATACGCCGTGGTCCTCGGCGAGCTTGAAGTAATAACCGCAGGCGAGCCCTACCGCGGCCATGATGAACAGGACGCGTAAGGGCCGGTAGCCATAGCCGATGAGAAGGCCGCCGGTCATTGCCCACAAGAGCGCGCCCAGCGCCCGGATTGCGCTCAGAGGGCCACAGCGCCACCGCGCTATGCGCCGCCAGGTCAGGAACCCCTGGCGCGCGATGGCGAGGCGTCTTGCTTCCTCGGGGTGGCCCATCGATTTCAGCACCTTTATGAGCTGCTCGAAGGGCTGCGGCTTGAAGTCCCGGCCGATATGCGCCTTCGGCTGGCGCTTGAGCCAAGATTTGCGGACCGTGATTTCGACCGGAGCGTTGCCGGCGAAGCGGTCATAGGTGAACCCATCGAGGTGAATCACATTGCGCAGGCCATCCGAATGGCTTTGTTTCGGCCAGGCGTCCGGGTTATCGACGAGTACGTGAATGTGAGCGCTCTTGAGATCGAGGGAGCCGTTGATATTCGCCGCGGCTTCTTCCCTTCCGTCGATGGGCGCGATAATCAGCGCTCCGTCGACCCTGGCATTCACGAGGGAGACGGCGTCCTCCGAGAACGCTTCGCCGGGGGCGGCAGCGTCATGGGAGACCGAGTGGGGAACGGAAAATGTGCCGCCCCGGCAGTCGATGTTGCCGCGAACCATCGCGCCGTTAAGCTGCACTTTGCCTTTCGCCTCGAAACCGGCCGAGAAATAAATATTGCCCGCTGCCTCGACGCGCGTGAAGCGCAGCGCGCTGCTGTCACCGTTGCCAGTGCTGTGAAACTGGCCGTTGCGGCAATCGATGTCGCCGCCAATTTGCGCACCGGAAAACGACATTTCGCCGTCGCATTCGCAATCTCTGAGATAGAGGCTGCCGTTAACGTTCAACCGATGCGCCTTGAGCGCGCGGCGGGCTTTCCGCTCCCAGCGGCCTGCCGGCTCGGAGTGCGTTTCGTCGAAGCCCGCGACAAACCTGCCTTCGGAGCAATCGAAGGTCCCGCCGATTTCGGAGTCGTCGAGCAGTATCAGGCCGTTTGCTATGAACCCGCTGCGGAACTCCATATTTCCACCGGCCGTCACCGTTCCGAGATCGGCGGCCAAGCGCTGGGTGCGCCAGCGTATTCCCTCGATGCGGCAGCCGGCGCAAGACAGCGAGCCTGTAATCTCCGCGCCGAAAAGCTGCAGGCTTCCTTCAACGATCGCGCGGCGGAGCAGCAGGCTGCCGTCGATCCTGACACCGTCGCCGCGGATACCCGAAACGGTCGTGCCGTCAAGGCTGACGACTTTCGTTTCGGCATCCGAGAAGCTGAACTCACCGGTAACGATGCAGTCCTGTATCCAGAGCGGCCTTACCTTGGTTGCGCCGTCGAGATTAACCGCGCCGTCGATATAGGCGCCCTGAACGCGCAATCCGCTTTCGTGAACGGCCGTTTTCCGCTCCCCGCCGAGCGCAAGATAGCGCAAGAAATCCGCCCTGACCTCGTTTGCTTCGCTGGGCGCGTCCGGGCGCGTGCGGGCGAAGGAGCACTGCTTGCCGTCCCCAGCGGCGGCCAGCAATGTCTCCTCCGCAGGTTTCAGCGGCATGAAGTCTTGCAACGAAACCATTTTGGACCCCACTATCCAAAGCGCCGGCCGGGGCGCCGCAAGCGGCCGCTGCTGCCGGCGATCATAAGCTTTGCCGCGATTTAATCCTAGAAGTGGACGCAATCATGGAGAAAAAACTGTTCGCCTTCGGACATTGGCCTTCCCCCATCCCGGCGGCGGCAGTTGCAGAAGGCGCGCTGCGGTTCGGGCGCGTGCAAGTTTATGGCGATGCTGTCTATTGGAGCGAGGGCCGGCCGGCAGAGAAAGGCCGCGCACCGGTGATGCGCTGGAGCGAAGTGGACGGGGCCAGCGAGATTCTTCCTCCGCCTTACTCCGCGCGCTCGCGGGTGCACGAATATGGCGGCGGCGAATTCCTTGTTGCGGATGGAACATTTTTTTTCGTGAACGACGCGGATCAAGACGTCTACGAATCCGGCCTAACCGCAGCCGCGGGTGGAGCGGGTATTCGCCGCCTTACAAATCTGCCAGCCACCCGCTTTGCGGACTTCGCTTACGATCGCCGCCGGAAAAGACTGATCGGCGTTGGCGAGACCCACAGCCTGCAGCATGCGGCGCTGCCGGAAAACGCTCTTTGGGCGATCCCGGCCGGACAAGCAGCGGACGCCGCGCCGGCCCGGCTGCTGACAGGGCACGATTTTTACGCGAGCCCGCGTTTGAGCGCCGATGGAGGCCGGCTTGCCTTTCTCGCCTGGGACCTCCCCGCCATGCCGTGGGATGCGGCTCAGCTTTATGTAGCCGTCATTGCGGAGGATGGCTCGCCGGGCGAGCCTGCCGCCATAGCCGGCGGGAGCGGAACCGCGTGCTTTCAGCCGGAATGGGGTGAGGACGGCACGCTCTATTTCATTTGGGATAGGGACGGCCTGGGAAGCCTTTTTGGATGGCAGGAAGGCCGGAAGCCGAGGAAAGTCACGCATCTCGACGCGGATCTTTCCATGCCGCTTTGGAGCCTGAATGCCGCGAGCTTCGCCTTGCTTCCAGGAGACAGGGCCTATTGCACCTACGTCAAGAATGGCGAGGCCGGAGCGGCGATCGTTGGCCTTGGCGCGGCCACGCTTAGGCCCCACTGCAATGGCTTCACGGCCATGCAGACCGTATCGGCGGGGCCTGCGGGCATAGCTATGGCCGGGTTGAAGGATGGGGAGCCGCTTTGCATTGCCCTGGATAAGGTTCCCGCCAGCGCGCAAGAATCGCCCGCCATCTTACGCCGGAGCAGCTCTGCCGCCATCGGCGAAGACTATGTCTCCAGGCCTAGCCGCCTCGAAATCCCGAGCGGCAAGGAAGCCGTCCACGGCTTGCTATATGGGCCTCAAAATCCCGCGGCGCACGGCCCCGAGGGCGCTCTGCCGCCTCTCATCTTAAATTTGCACGGCGGCCCCACCAGCGCGGCTTTGCGCGGCCTTAAGCCGAGAACGCTGTTTTTCACCTCGCGCGGGTTTTCCTGGCTCGACCTCGATTATGCCGGCAGCACGGGCTACGGGCGCAACTATCGTGAGCGGCTCAAGGGAAATTGGGGCATAGCCGATGTGGAGGATACGATTTGCGCGGCGCGTTTTGCGGCCGAGTCGGGCTTAGCCGATCCGCGCGCGATCTTTGTAACGGGGGGAAGTGCCGGCGGTTACACTGTGCTGATGGCGATCGCCAAGTCCAAAGTCTTTCGCGGCGCAGCCAGCTATTACGGAATTAGCGATCTCATCGCCTTGCAGAAAACCACGCATAAATTCGAGCAAGGCTATCAGCAGGCCTTGCTGGGAGCCTCGCTGGAAGAGGACGAGACCGTCTACCGCGAGCGTTCCGCAATCCACCACATCGGCCGCATCGGCACGCCGCTCATCCTGTTCCAGGGCGCGGACGATAATGTGGTGCCGAAAAATCAATCCATCGCGATTGCGGAGGCTCTGCGCGCGAAAGGCGTACCCGTTGAATATCACGAGTTTCCGGGCGAAGGACACGGTTTCCGGCATGCGGAGACGATATGCGCCTGTTTGGAGCGGGAACTGGGCTTCTATCTCAAGCTGATGGGCGATGGGACAGGCGAGGCTTAGAGAACTTTCTGAACCACAATTTCGGGCTCAAGGCCTCTGTCTTCAACTTCGACCCTGTACAGCCATGGGCCCCACACGAAGGCTGAAACGTTGGCGGTGGAGGCCGGGACTATGTGCATGAGACGCGATGTGTCGGGCAAGGCCCGGTCGACGATGGGTTCGCGGCTGACAATCCGGAGCGCGACGCGCCGGCGCTCTTTGGTAACGAATTCGGTCTGAAAGCCCGCCTTCAGGCTCGCATAGGGTGCGCCTGCGAAGGCGCGCTCCGCATCGCTTGCGCTGAAGACTTGAACGTATGGCTGCGCGGGACCGCTCTGCCCCACCTCAGCGCTTACACCGTTGAGGTGCGCTACAGCGTAGCGCCGGCCATGCGTGGATGCGGCTCCCGCGCTAACGGTGTTCGAGAGTTCCGTCGCCACGATGCCATCGCCATGAAATGGCGCGGGCCGGGTGATTTCGAAGAAGCAAATGAGACCGCACAGCGGTAAGGCCGCGAGAGTGCCGGACACCAAACCCCGGCCAAGACTTTCAAAACGGCCGCGGCGCCCTTTATCGCTTTGGCATCTGATGCTGCTCATGGGCTTACAATAGTCTGACTGGTTTTTCGCGTCCATGCGCAAGAAGTTTATCCTCGATCAAGGCGAATTAATGATCAAGCTACAATGGCCGCCTTTAGGAGAAGGGATTATGGCTGGACAGACCTAAAAAAAGGTAACAGAATCGCTCGACGTACGCAACACAGGATCGTCGAGCGCCCTGTCCAACCAGCGTGGCATTTGAAACCACGTAGTATGGACTTTTTGCAGCAACCTAGCTGCCTGAGGGTATAAAAGGCCATCCGGTGACAAAAGTCACCTGAAAAACAAAAGCGCCGCGAGATCTCTTGTGTGAAACCTGTGGGCGAATCTTGTCCGTTGCCTTTTCGCCCGATTCGTTTGAAGGTTAGCTCTGCCGTGAGCCATCGAATAAAGGCAACTGGCCCTCCCGCATCGTTTGCGGTGCTACGACCCCAAGATGGTGGAAGGCTTTCAGCGTCAGCACGCGGCCTCGGGGCGTACGGCCAATAAAACCCTGCTGAAGCAAGTAGGGCTCGATCACTTCTTCGATCGCGTCCTTGCCTTCGCTGAGCGCCGCCGCAATCGTTTCGATGCCAACCGGGCCGCCGCCGTAATTCACGGCGATGCAACGAAGGTAGCGGTGGTCCATGGCGTCGAGGCCAAGGGCGTCCACCTCTAGCTGGCCGAGCGCCGCGTCTGCAACGCTGCGCGTGACCTCTTCCACCCCGTCCACGGCGGCGAAATCGCGCACGCGCCGTAAAAGCCGGCCCGCAACGCGAGGCGTGCCCCGGCTGCGGCGCGCAACCTCGCGGGCGCCGTCGGGCGTCAAGCGCATGTTGAGCACGCGGGCGCCACGCTTGACGATGTCTTCCAGCTCGTCCTCGGTGTAATAGTTAAGCCGCACCGGGATGCCGAACCGGTCGCGCAACGGCGTGGTGAGCAGGCCCGTCCTCGTCGTCGCGCCGACCAGCGTGAACTTGGCGAGATCGATGCGAACCGAACGCGCGGCAGGGCCCTCGCCGATGATCAGATCGAGCTGGAAGTCCTCCATCGCGGGATAGAGAATTTCCTCCACCGCCGGGTTCAGCCGATGAATTTCGTCGATGAAAAGAACGTCGCGTTCCTCAAGATTGGTGAGAAGCGCCGCGAGATCGCCCGCTTTGGCAATGACCGGCCCCGAAGTCATCTTGAAATTCACGCCAAGCTCGCGGGCCACGATTTGCGCAAGCGTCGTTTTCCCAAGGCCCGGCGGCCCCGCAAAAAGCACGTGATCGAGGGCGTCGCCCCGGCCGCGGGCGGCGTCGATGAAAACCTTGAGATTGGCGCGTGCTTGCGCCTGCCCGATGAACTCGGACAAGCGTTGCGGGCGGAGCGAAAGCTCGCCCGCGTCCTCTTCCTGCTTTTCGCGATCCATGAGACGTGCGATCATGGGCTTGACGCTAACGGATTCTGGCCGCGCGCAAAAGCCTTTCTCACGTGGCTTCGGGGTGGCGCAAGGTCCCGTTTCGCGCCGGCCCCGGCTTGGGCTCGACACGTTTCATCCCATTTAGGAATACCGGCTGGGTCGGGTTGCAGACTCCGGCGCGGTTACCGGGCGCGACCGCTGGACACTTAGCAGCGGAATTTATTGGACCCGAAGCTTCGCGGCGCGCATACGAGAACCAGGGCGCACCCAAACGACGGTGAGTTTTGACCCAAGGCGGAAAATCGCGTCTAGAATCCTCGTCGGCTCTAATGGGCGGAAAGCAGTCTTAGACCGAATGACAAGTCTATAATAGATTCCTTTTGGGTACCTTTTCTAAAAGATCGCTGGGATCAGCCGATAGCGCACCTGTTGCGTGTATGCGGTACAGCTGGGAAGATTCTTACGAAGGAACCGCTCTTCATCGAGGAGGCGCCACAGGAGCACCGGCAGGAACGGGACCAGCAGGAGAACGCCCCACCACGAACCGAGCGCGAGCGGGATTCTGGCGATCAGCACGAGAGCGCCGGAGTACATCGGATGCCGGACGAGCGCGTACGGACCGGACGATATGACGGGCTGTCCTTCCTCGACCTGTATGGTCGACGCCGCGTAGCTGTTGGCCTTCAGCACCAAGAAAAAGATCAGGAATGAGAACGCGACGAGCGCATCCCCCAGGATCGAGACTGCGGGTGCGACCGGCGACCAGCCGAAGCGATGATCGAATGCCGGAACGATAGACGCAGCGATGAAGCTCGCCATGATCAATGCCGAGATTATTTTTTGCGCCGGTTCCCGTTCAGCCGTCGGTCCGGCCCGTACACGCCGTTCGATCACCTTCCGGTCGTTGATGAGAAAGTAGATGCCGAACGCCTGCGCGCATAGCTCGAACACGACGAGGAACACCCATCCTTGCCAATAATTCCAGGTACCTGCAGGCAGAAAGAGGCAGGCGATGAGGATGAGCGCGAAGAACAGGTTCGAAACGATCCCGCGCACTATGAACGGATCCATATGGATATCTTACCACCTCATCGGCGGAAATGGGGTCAGAAATGGAGTCAGTCTGTGAATCAGCGCGGCCACAGAACCCCGTCGCGTGCCGCGTGAATCAATTGATTGGATTGGCAGTTGCAAATAGTCGCTGGGGTCCCGATCTGCGCCGGGCGGATCCCCTCCTAATTCTGATTTTCTCGATTTTCTTCAAACTGTTGCTGCCTTCGCTTGGAAGGGTCATGCAGTGGCGCTTATTCACATCCGCAGGATCGCGCTGAAGTGGGCGCGGGACGGCGGTCTATCCCCCAATAAGAGGCATTGCCAGACAGGAGCCCAATGTCCGAGTTCGGCCTTTAGTGAAAAAAAACCCCGCCGGGATGGCGGGGCTTTGCTCTCTGGGGAGAAACAGCTTGGGTCAGGAAACCGCGGACAGCTCCCTAAGCCCGTCGTCGCCTGCGCCGAAGAGCAGCCTGACGTCCATGTAACGGATGCGGCCTGCGACCTTCGCCTTTTGCACGCCGAGATCGCTGAAGCGCCGGGTGAAAATCGGCAAGCCAAGCGGCTGCTTTTCCTTCGCCTCGCACCATTGGCAATAGTCGTCGTAGAGGGCCAAAGCCGTGACGCTGGAGCCGGCTTCCTTGCCGACGCGCTCGTCGTAGTAGAGTTCGGCATCGGTCTTGGGCTCGGCCGGGTGCAGCGCCGGGTCCGAGTCCGGAACGGCGGTGAGCCGGATCGCGGGCACGAACGACGGAGCCGGCGCGAGGGCGCGCGATGCAGAAGGCACGGGAAGCCCCTTCACATCGAAAACGCGCCAATAGGAGAACGCCGTATAGAAGCCAAGGCTCGCACCAAGCTCCACGAGGAGAGCGATCAGCACGGTGAGGCTCGTTTGGATTTCCTCGGTGCTGCGGCCGGTAAGTCCCGCAAGCACCTGACTTTGCGGATCGGCCGCCTTCACGACCGATTCTACATCCTGCTCGCCGAGGCGCGTGCGGATCTGCGCGACCTTGGTGTCGAGCTTATCGGACTGCTCGGCAACCGCCAGCTCCGCTTTTAGTTTGTAGAAGCCTTCGCAATAGGTCATGCTTTTGGCCGAGGTAGCGTTATTGCATTCCTCGCTCGCGGCCCACCTTGCGTTTTGCTTGAAGGCCGCGATCTCCCCGCTCACGGTTCCTGCCGGACGATGGCTTGGAAGCGCTTTAAGCGCCTCGCGCGACCGGTCAAGCTCCAAGCGTAGATCTTGGTGCGTTTCGGCCTTCAAGACCCGCGATCCGGTGCTATCGGCGCGGTTCAAGGCCGCAAAGCCGAGCGAGGAGGTCAGCGAATAGGAGAAGCAGACGGCAAACAGCAGCGCCCCCCCGAGCGCCTGGCTGTAGCTTCTGTTTCTCAGCGCTGCGAAAATAAAGAAAGGCAGCAGCGCCTTGAAGCAATCGGCCGCGGCACTCGCCGCGCCGTAGAGCTGCGATTCGAAGTCCGATTTGCCGAGTGTGTAACCGAACCGCCAGTTCATAGCGGCCGAAACAATAAGCAGAACCGCCGCCGCGGTTACGCCTGCAATACCGAGCACGTGTCTCATCTTCGCCCCCAATTGGGGCGCCGCTTCATTTGGGGGCCGCGATTTCCTGCGGCGCCATATTCCAGTAGCAAATTCCAGTCGCAAAAATTTGAACAAAAAACCCGCACGCGCAGGCTGTTGACGCCGCGCTAAAACACACGGGTATTAGTACAGCGCCTGCCATCGCGAAGCGAGAGACTGGCTCTCGAAGACTAGCGGTCCGCCGCAGGCTCGCAGTCTTTTTTCGTCACGAATCAAGCGCTTATGTAGGCCCCCGAATCAGATTTAGCGATTCGCGAAGCGTTAAGCGAGCGTTAATTTTTATCCACAAGATATAGTATTGGGGCGGTTGCCCTCAAACTTTATGTTGATATGGCGGCATCGCGGAGCCGGTGTTATATTAGTTTTAATAAAGCCTGCTAGGTAGCGTTTCAACTTCGTAAGCCATGAAACGCTCTCGAGAAGGGCGTGAATTACGCGGTTCGGGGCTTTGCTTTTGGAGTGTGGCCATGCGCCCTCTGCTGTTTGTAGTGTTTGCGATCGTAACTGTCTTCGGTAGTGTGCGGCTTATAAATGAGTTCCGCGGCATTCAAGCAGGGGTAAACGCGCCTACCCGCGCCGCGGTTAACCCGCCCCGTGAAAGCCAGCCTGTTGTCAGCGCAGTCCCGGCGCCGCAAGCGCCTGCCGGCGTCTCCCTAGAGACATCGCCGCCGGCGAAGCTGGTGCCGGTGTCGCTGCAGCCTTCGCAGGCTCCGCATGGTGCAGCAAACCGGGCCGCGGCCGTTCTGGCGAGCGAAACGGAACTGATTTCGGCTATACAAAAGGAACTCAGCCGTCTCGGCTATTATGATGGGCCGGCCACGGACCGATGGAGCAAAGCCATCCGGCACGCCGTTCGGCTTTTCATGCACCGGACAGGCGAACATCCCCGCCGGGTGCTGCCTACAATCGAGCTTTTAACGGCGTTGCAAGCCGCCGAGCCGAACGCGCAAGGTTCAAACCGGCGCGCAAGCAGCCCGCCTGATCCGCAGGCCGTTCAGCCTGCCGGCCCTTCTCTAAGAGACCCGCCCGCCAAAGATAGCACCCCCGCACCGGAAGCCGCCTCGAAAGACGACGATTACCTTCCTCCCTGGATGACCTCGAAGGCAAGGCGCGGCGCCGGTGCAGACGGCACTGAGCCAAGAGAGTTCGCCGCTCAGACGCCTGCCAGCGCGGGCGAATTCCCCGGTCAAATTTACCACAGGCGCCACGCGAGGGCGTCAAGGGGCGCGCGAGCAAGCTATGGCGGATATCCGCGAAGGGGCGGGCATATATTCTTTTTACCCTTCTAATCCGCGCTTAAGGCTTCGCTTGCCTCTTGCATCTCATTCTTAGAAACGGAAAAGACTGGGCTAAAGCATTTCCGGCGAAAGCGGAGTCGCCGTCATTGCCTGCGAAGCGAAGCAATCCAGCATTAAGCCGCTGAAGTTGCTTCTGGATCGCCACGGCGGCTAAAGCCGCCTCGCGATGACGCTGAATGCAAGCCGGTTGAATTTGCCGGAGGCCAGGATTGCAAGATTCCGCTTTTGGCGCAACACTGCGTGAACGGTTAGAGGCGCGCGCCTGAAGTACGAAGAGGAACGGCGGCGTTATCCGCGCAGCTTACGGCAGAGAAGGTGAATGCAATGACCGCGAATGGAACGATCACGCTCTATCATTCCCCTAATACGCGCTCTTCGGGCATTCTCCTGCTTCTCGAAGAGCTCGGCGCCCCTTACGAACTCAAGCTCTTGAACATGAAGGCGGGCGAGCACCGCCAGGCGTCCTATCTCGCTGTAAATCCCATGGGTAAAGTGCCGGCTATCGAGCATAATGGCGCGGTCGTCACCGAGCAGATTGCGATCTTGATTTATCTTTGCGATCTTTTCCCGGAAGCAGGCCTCGCTCCGGCGCTAAGCGATCCTTTGCGCGGGCCGTATTTGCGATGGATAGCCTTCTATGCGGGGTGCTTCGAGCCCGCGATTATCGACCGCGCAAGGAAAATAGAGGAGGGGCCAGCCGGCATGCTCCCTTATGGCAGTCATGACACCATGCTGAAAGCGCTGACGGGCCAACTTGCGAAAGGGCCTTGGCTGCTAGGCGAGCGCTTCACCGCCGCCGACGTGATCTGGGGCTCCGGCCTAGGCTGGACCACGATGTGGAAGCTCGTGCCGGACCTGCCCGAAATCAAGGCCTATTTGACCAGGTTTCTGGCGCGGCCAGCGGTTTCCCGTGCCAGGGCAATGGACGCGGAACTGGCCGCGAAACTGAGCTGACGCCAAGCCGCAATCCTCGCGTTAGGGTCCGGTCGATTCGGGGCCAAGGACAACGCGCCGGATACCCATTCGCCTTTTTGCCAAGGCCAGCCATTTCCGGCAGCTTGCAAGCTTCAAATTGCAACGCACGTCTACTTTCGGCCCGCCGTCTTTTGAAGGCGAAGCGGCGCTGAAATTGGAACCAACGCCTTCCGCCTCCCGCCTTGCTTTTTCAATGAGCCCGCCGGCGGTCATGCGGCTCATAAACGGGTTTGCCGCGAGCGCCGCGCTGCTTAGAATATTCGAAAGTGCTTCCTCTGGTTTAGCAGCCAAAACCTTGAGCGCGCCTGAGGGGCCAGCAAAAAAGGCCAGACGCAGATTTGCCGCTGTGACAGGCGAACCATGCGCGGCCAGAAAACGGGCATTCTCGCGCGTGTACAACAAGGCGGCGTTGCGTGCGATCTCAGTGTTGGCTCGAAGTTGGAGAATTTCGGCATCCGATTTTCCTGCCGCAAGCGCCGGAAAATCGTGTTTGACGACGTCCAAGAAGGTGTCGCGCAGAAACTGGAATGGCCCGTAGGCTGAGGCCGCGGGATTCCTGGCATCCAGCCGGCCACCGGATTCTGCGAGCATCAAGCGGTCGAGAAATAATTTTTCGCTTTCGCTTTCGCTAGGCTCCGGCACCGCGCCAAGGCCGGTTTCGGCAAGACCGTATCCAAACGAGCCCATGAAAAGCGCGGCAACAAAGCACGCCAGCCCTCGGAAGCTCGTCATTCGATCACACGCGTTAGCCGCCGGTCATGCTCATATGGCGTGCGACGGCGGGCTGCTGCGCACGCCGGCCGATAACAAAGTCGTGCCCTTTCGGTTTCCTGCCGATGGCTTCGTCAATGGCGGCGTTTAAGATCTCATCCGACGGACTGGCCCGCAACGGTCCGCGCAAATCAGCGGCATCGTCCTTGCCAAGGCACATATAAAGCGTGCCGGTGCAGGTTACGCGCACCCGGTTGCAGCTTTCGCAAAAATTATGCGTGAGCGGTGTTATGAAGCCGAGCCGGCCTCCGGTTTCCCGCACACGCACATAGCGTGCGGGGCCGCCGGTGCGATAGGGAATATCCTCGAGCGTAAGCCTTTCCGCAAGCTGCGCGCGCACCAGCGGAAGCGGCAGGTATTGGCCGGTCCGGTCATCGTCGATTTCGCCGAGCGGCATGGTTTCGATGAGCGTCAAGTCCAATCCCTCGCCGTGGCACCAGCGCAGCATTTCCTCGATCTCGCCCGCGTTGACGTCTTTCAACGCGACCATGTTGATCTTGATCTTCAGCCCCGCCTTTTGCGCCGCCCGGATGCCGTCCATAACCTTGTTGAAATCGCCCCAGCGGGTAATGACCCGGAATTTCGCGGGATCGAGCGTGTCGAGCGAGATATTGATCCGGCGGACGCCCGCCGCGCCAAGCTCGCTTGCGTATTTGCTGAGCTGGCTGCCATTGGTGGTAACGGTCAGCTCATCCAACGCGCCGCTCGCTAAGTGGCGCGATAGCGCACGAAAAAGCCACATGATATTCTTCCGGACAAGTGGCTCGCCCCCTGTAAGCCGCAGCTTGCGCACGCCCTTCGCGATGAAGGCGGCGCAGAGGCGGTCGAGCTCCTCAAGCGTGAGCAGGTCCACTCTCGGCAGGAATGTCATGTTCTCCGCCATGCAATAGACGCAGCGGAAATCGCAGCGGTCGGTGACCGACACGCGTAGGTAGGTCACGTGCCTGCCGAAAGGATCCACCATGGCGTTGCCGCTAGGCGCCAGCTCTGCTGCCTGTGTGATTTGAAGAGTCATGAGCGCTTTCCCGGAAATCTTTTTCTGCCGTTCTCCCTTATATTGGGAGCGGCTGCCGGCCTTGGCAGGGTGGCGGCCGGCAAAAGCCGGGGGCTGAACCAAGTTTTGCGTGCGCGCCCGGCCGTGCTAAGAAGGCAGCCGCGAAAAACTGGAGCCGAAGCATGGACGCCTATGAAGCGCTCGTCACACGCGTTAGCCCCAAAGAGCTTTGCGAGCCGGCACCCGATGAGGCGGCTCTGCGCAAGATCGTCGCCGCCGGTTTGCGCGCGCCGGATCATGGGCGCTTGCGGCCTTGGCGGTTTATCTCGATCCGGGGCGAAGCCAGGTACCGGCTTGGCGAGGTCTTTGCCGCCTCGCTGGCGCGCCGCGATCCCAATGCGGGCGCCGAGCTGGAGCGGGAGCGCCAGAAGCCGCTGCGCGCGCCGCTCGTGCTCGTGGTCGCGGCCCATATCGCGCAGAACCCGAAAATTCCGCCGGTGGAGCAGCTGCTTTCGGCCGGCGCCGCGGCTCAAAACATCATGCTTGCCTGCCATGCGCTGGGCTTCGGCGCCATGTGGAAAACGGGCGCCCCGGCTTACGACGCGAGCGTGAAAGAAGCGCTCGGCTTGGCCGCGGCGGATGAGATTGCGGGGTTCCTCTATATCGGCACGCCAAAGACCATGCCGAAACCGCCCGCGCCGCTCGACCCGGCGGACTTTGTGCACGCCTGGCCGCCGGATTAGGCCGGCTTCCGTATTCCGGTGCCGGATCCGGTTTATTATCCAGTTTACAGTGCCACTCAAAACTATTCCTGCTCCGGCCGTTTGCCTAAGGCGCCATCATAATGAAAAGCGCCTTGCGGGGTTTTCTAGTCCGGCGGCACATCGCGCTCAAGTAGCGCGCCGTGCGGTAGCGCGCCGCTGAACGTGCCCTCGCGAGGCACTGTTCGCTTCAGTTACGAAGCGATCTTCGGGGAGCTGGGCGTCTACTGCCTGCCCCTGGATTGCAAAACC
>JBKQOR010000109.1:0-3734 GCA_052145435.1 Rhodomicrobium sp.
TTTATGCATTGGTCGTAAGCCGGCAGCACCTGCAGATGGCGCTCGCTGTTCGCGCCGGGCTTGGGCTCGCCGGCGGCTAGCAGCGCCTTGCATTCCTTCTCGGCGTCCCGGAAGCGCTGCAGCAGCATGCCTATGTCCGCGTACTCGAAATTGTGCCTGGAATATTCCTCCTCGGCTTGGCGGAACACGTCGCCATAGAGTACACGCTTATCGTCGTCGCGGCCGTTATAGTTAAGCTCGTAGATGCTATCGACGCCCTGAATATACATGGCAAGGCGCTCAAGGCCATAGGTCAGCTCGCCGGAAACGGGATCGCAATCGAAGCCGCCGACCTGCTGGAAATAGGTGAATTGCGACACCTCCATGCCGTCGCACCAGACCTCCCAGCCGAGCCCCCAGGCGCCCAGTGTGGGGCTTTCCCAGTCGTCCTCGACGAAGCGGATGTCGTGCAGCAACGGGTCGATGCCGAGCCGCACCAGGCTTTCGAGGTACAGCTCCTGGATGTTCAGCGGCGACGGTTTCAGGATCACCTGGAACTGATAATAATGCTGGAGCCGGTTCGGGTTCTCGCCGTAGCGCCCGTCTTTCGGCCGCCGCGACGGCTGCACGAAGGCTGCGTGCCAGGGCTTCGGCCCCAGCGCCCGCAGCGTCGTCGCCGGGTGGAACGTGCCCGCGCCCACCTCCATGTCGTAGGGCTGCAAGATGACGCAGCCCTGCTCCGCCCAGAAATGCTGGAGCGTCATGATCAAATCCTGGAACGATTTTGCGGGGTTCAGAGTCGCCGCGGGCTTGACGTGCTTCATGTCTGGCGCTTTTTGCTGAGTCGCCGTCTGTCACGGCGCCGCCACGGTACGTTGGCGCGCGCCGATAATCAAGCCGGGCAGGACGCTGATCCGCGTGCGGCCGCGATGGCTGGGCGCGTGGGGCAACAACAATTCATGGGAGCGAGCCATCGTGCCGGTCGCAGTGCAGGGCAAAGGCCTCAAGACTAACGCTCTCTCGTTTCTGTCGAACCTGGTCATCGGGGTCGCATCGACGGCGCCCGCCTATAGCCTCGCGTCGGCGCTGGGCGCGATCGCCGGACTAGCGGCCTTCGGGACCCCCGCCGTGATGATCGCCGCTTTCATCCCGATGCTTTTCATCGCCTCGGCCTACTTCCATTTGAACCGTGCCGCCCCCGATTGCGGAACCGTTTTCACATGGTGCGTCCGCACCATGGGCCCGCATATGGGCTGGATCGCCGGCTGGGCGCTGATCGCGACCAACATTATAGTCATGCCAAGCCAGGCCGCGATCGCCGGGCAATACAGCTTTCAGCTGTTCGGCGAAACCGAGCCCCCGGCGCTGTATGTAACCCTCGCCGGGGTCGCATGGATCGCCGTCTTGACGGCCATCTGCTATATCGGCATCGAGCTTTCGGCCCGCACGCAGCGACTCCTATTGGGTATCGAGCTGGCGATCCTTCTCGTCTTCGCCGGATTGGCACTCGCCAAAGCTTACGGTTCCAATCCGCCTGCCGGCTCGGCGCATGTGAGCTTAAGCTGGTTCAATCCCGCCACGGCCGGCAATCTCGATAGCTTCACGGGAGCCTTTCTGGTCGCCGTCTTCATCTATTGGGGCTGGGATACAGGGCTCTCCGTGAACGAAGAGACCGAGGATCCAAGTATAGCGCCCGGCCGCGCCGCAATCGCTTCCACTTTTTTGCTTCTTGCGCTCTACGTGCTTTTGGCGGTCGCCGCGGTTGCCTTGGCCGGACCCGCTTTGCTCTCGCGGAATAAAGTGGACGTCTTCGCGTCCATCGGCGGGCCGGTGCTTGGTTTTTGGGCCGGCAAGCTGCTCGTAGCGGCAGTGCTGACGTCCGCCGCGGCTGCAACGCAAACGACGATCGTTCCAGCGGCCCGCACCGCTCTGTCCATGGCGGCCGCGGGCGCCATCCCCGCCCGTTTCGGGGCAATTCACCCGCGCTATCTGAGCCCCGGCTTCGCGACGCTTGCCATGGGTGCCGTTTCAATTGTCTGGTACGTGGGGCTGACGCTCGTCTCGAAGAATGTGCTCGACGATTCCATCCTTGCAATCGGCCTGCCCATTACGTTTTATTACGCGCTGACGGGATTTGCTTGCGTCATCTTTTATCGCAGGGATTTGTTGAAAAGCGGAAAGGATTTCGCGCTCAAGGGCCTGTTTCCTGGCGCGGGGGCGCTCATTATGGCGCTACTCTTTTTCAAGTCCTCCCTCACCCTGGCCAACACGGGCTCAATGACAATCTTCGGGATCGGGGCGCCTCTCGTAATCGGTGTGGGAAGCTTGGCCGCTGGCATCCCGCTGCTGATGCTAGCGAAGGCGAAAGCGCCCGGCTTTTTCATGTCAAAGCAGGAATAATACCGAGGGTCATTGGCGATGACCCTTGCCGTGTGTATCCGCGCAGGAGCGTGTGGCGCGCAACCGTCATTCCCGCGAAGGCGGGAATCCATTTCTCCCGTTGGAACAAGAACTTGTATGGGTACCCGCCTTCGCGGGTACGACGCCGCGGCCCAGAATTCCGGCGCCTTCGGAAAGTCCGGCAGTTTTTTCACACGCTCGAATGCGGGAATGACGCCGCGGAAGTGCTTGAGCCGGACACTCAAACGCCGGCGCGCTTGGCCTTCAGCTGGGCAACCGAACTTTGGGGTTCCCTAAACGGCAAATACTTGTCAAGCTTACTGGGCCGGGGTTCGCCGGGATAGCGCCACGGAAGTCCAGTTGGCCCGCCTTGGACGCAACCCGCTGCTGCTTAAGGCAGCCTCGATAATGGAAAGGTGACGATGGTAGCCGTCAGGCTTCGCTGGATATTGGCGGCGGCCGTGCTCGTTGCCTTCATGGCGGCCCGGGCTACCGGGGCCGGCATGCTTTACGCCGTGCCGCTCGCCGTCCTCATCCTATTCGCTCTCCACGCCGCGATCATTCTCCTGACTTTTGCTATTGCCTGGCGGAAATACCCCCCGGCCTTTCCGGAGCAAAGAACGGGGTTTATCGCCCTTTGCGGCGTGATCGCGGCGGAATGCCTGGCTTATTTTGCACTTTTCGCAGTCATTCAACCTTTCGAGACGCTTTTCATCGCCGCCGCCAAGCCAAGGCGAGAGCTGGGAGCGAAACCGCCGGTTTTGCTCGTGCACGGATATGTGTGCAACCGGGCCCTGTGGTGGCCGCTTTTGGCTAAGCTCCGCAGCCGCGGAATTGCCGCGGAGCCGGTCAATCTTGAGCCGGCTTACGCCTGCATCGATAGTTTTGCGGAGCAGCTCAACGGCTATATCGATGCGCTTCTAAGCGAGACCCAGAGCGGGAAGCTGGTGCTTGTGACCCACAGCATGGGCGGCCTCGTCGCGCGCGCCTATCTCAAACGGTACGGCGGCGAGCGGGTTTCGAAGGTCGTGACGCTCGCCTGCCCCCACCGTGGGACCCGGCTCGCCTATCTCGGCTTCGGCCGTAATGCAAGGCAGATGGAACCGGGCTCGGCTTGGCTGTGCGAGCTTGGCAAGGCCGCTCCTTCTCCCGTGCCCATCGTCACCGTTTGGAGCGCGCACGACAATTTCGTCGCTCCGCAGGTGTCGGGCCGGCTCGAAGGCGCGAGTGAGATCGTGCTTCCCCGCCTCGGCCATTTGTCGTTCGTTTTCTCGCGGCGGGTGCTGAGCATTCTTCTGCGGGAGCTTGGCTAAGCAGAGTTTCCTGGCTTCCCCTACGCATGGCCTACCCAGGCG
>JBKQOR010000110.1:0-18527 GCA_052145435.1 Rhodomicrobium sp.
GAAAGCCGGCCTGAACGATTACGTCTATACGCTAAAGAAGCAGTAGCGGCGCGAGCCGGTTAAGGTCGCCAGAAGGCGCGCCTTGTACTATGCTCGGTGCTGGGCAGAAGTCGAATCAGGGGGAAACGATGACCTGGCGTGACTCGATCGAATATTGGGCGAGGCGTACGGCAACCTTTGCGGGGGCTATTCTTCTTGTGGCGTGCGTTTTGGCGTTGATCCTTTTCGCTCCAGCGCGCGGAGCAGCTGCACTGCTCGGAATCCTCGCCGGGGGCATTATGGGATATTATCTCATGTCGAGAGCGCGGTATCAGGTTCAGATCGCGGTGCTGTGGGCAATGATCGCGGTCACGGCGGATGCAGCTTATGCGCGGCTGAACGATCAGGCGCCAG
The DNA here is from genome assembly GCA_052145435.1 of Rhodomicrobium sp. Taxonomy (GTDB): domain Bacteria; phylum Pseudomonadota; class Alphaproteobacteria; order Rhizobiales; family Rhodomicrobiaceae; genus Rhodomicrobium. The sequence continues at coordinate 394 of JBKQOR010000110.1, forward strand.
TGACCCTGGCCAGCGCTCTCGTAAAAATTATCGATGCTTTTCTGAAACTTGCGGAGCCCCTCATCAAAGGTCTTGGCCTAACGGCTGCAGACCCTCGCGTTAAGGTGGGCGCGGTCGCCCCCGACTTCGTTTGGGCGCTTATCCTTTCGCTTATCGCGATGATCGCAATCGGATTTCCATCGCTTTTCCGCAAGGCTCGCTGAGATCCGGCTGCGTGCCCTTCGGAGCCCGCGAAAGGTTGCTTAGGTCCCTTTCCGGCGAAAAATACCAACTATTAAACTTGCTAACCAAGCCTCTTCTCTTCAATATTCCGGGTAGCACGTTTTGCCTGGTGCAACAACGCGCGCTACCCGCCTCATTCTGCCTTCGATGAGAAGGCCTCAGGGAGATCGTTATGCAAAACACACCGACCTTCGCAGAGCTTCCCGATTCCATTCGCAGCGTCATGAAATCCAGCATCGAGCAGGCGCGGAAAGCTTTCGACACCTTCGCCGTATCGAGCGAGAAAATGATTCACGGTCTCGACACCTCTGCGAACCCCGTCGCCGACAGTCTCAAGAACTTGAATGAAAAAATTGCGGCGTTCACGAGACAGAACGCCGAAGCGAACTTCAACCTTGCTATGCGGCTGGCCGATGCGCGCCAGCTCAGCGATATCGTCGAGCTGCAGAACGCTCATGTGCGCGAGCAAATGGAAACATTTAGCCGCCAGCTTGAAGAGCTTCGCGAGCTGACGGTCAAGGCCGTCAAAGAGGGGTCGAGTGCCGCCACCAACGCGGTACAGGCGCCATTGAGCACGCCGCCGCACAACCCCTACTTCGGCAGCTAAGCAAAGCTGGACCCGTTTCGGCCTAAAGACGTAAACCGCTTGAGGCGGTGCCCAGTTTTTTTTATTTGCACGATAGCCGGTTGAGATGCTACCCCCGAAGCCGCTTCCGCGCCATCCGGGGCGGCGGTTCCTTGGGGCAAGCCTGCGAGCTTTGGAACATGATGACGGCGCAAAACCGGCACAATCCTTGCTTAGAGATAGGGCTGTTGGAGCCGGGCGTGTGCTAGGCAGCCGTTTGAGTACGAGTAAGGGGAAGCCGGACAATGAAAAAGGATCGCTCCGGACGGGCATCTACGATCATCAGAGCCTGGGCCGATGAGGATGACAAGAAGATCACCATTCAAATAGAAGACCGCGATGGAGAGACGCTTGCCTGTATCCAGCTCAGTGCGGATAAGGCGTCCGATTTGTCCAACAACCTTGCCATCTATGCGGCAAAATTGAAGATTGCTTCCCGCGAAAAAAGTGCCTCGAAGCTGACCGCCATGGGGCGGCCTGCGCTTCTTTGCTAGCCAGGCCGCTCAAAGCCGGATTGTTTCAGGCTTGCTTTTCCGCCTGACGATTCAGCCTCTAAACCTTAAGGCGAGAGCGCGCCTGGAAGCCCGTCGCGCTCAAGCAGAGGTTTTTTGCAAAAACTCTCGGGGATTGCTTGCGGCGCGGAAGCATGGCAGGTATATAAAGGGCCCACGGTCATCGGAGTGTAGCGCAGCCTGGTAGCGCACCTCGTTCGGGACGAGGGGGTCGAGTGTTCGAATCACTCCACTCCGACCATTAGGCTTTGCCTTTCCGCGCTGCGCCTGAGCTAAAAAAAGCCAAGGAAGAACCTCGGTCCTGCGTAGCGGGGGTAACGAGCTTCACGGTAGACGCGCGGCTCGCGCCGCCTGTGCGCAGCTTTCGCCTGCCTTCTTCTAGGCTCGTTGGCGGAATTTTGGAGATGCGCTGCCGGCACCCCCGCAGTCGCTGCCCCCGGAGCCGCTCTCATTTGCGCAGGCGGGAGATAGGATCTATCGTCCTGTTGCGGCTCCGCAGCGATGGCTGTGCTGGCCATCATAGTTGCGGACAGCAGGCCTATCTTCAATCGGTGGGAACGCATAACAACCTCGTTTTACTGTCCTCGTGGAAGCTGCCAACATTGACACAACGCCAGCAGAGCTTTCCTCGTCCTATTTTTCTTGATGTTACAATTTTGCGGGAAGAGGACACGCTCAAAACACGCAATGCGTTAGTTTTGTTCGAAAGGTTTCGTTAAAGTGTAGTAAGCGTGAAGGACACGCTCAAGGCATTACTTGTTCGTCAAGCTGAAGGTTTGCAGCGTAATTCTTATATATCTCTGTCGAACGCGAAACGTGTCGGCGATACGCATTTTGCGCAAGGAATTCTATATTTATATCCGCGATCTGCCTTGAAGTTGTCTGCTGGACACAATTACATCCAGGCACAGCCTATTTCTGCTATAATTAAGATGCCAACGATTCGAGGAGGGCAGCGCGAAGCAGTGCAGTCTGTTGTCCATGTACGCGCACCAATTTGCGGGAGAGACGATATGACTCTATGCGACAACGCGTTTTGCACGGTTGAGATCGCCGGGTTCGAATATATCGCTACGGCGGGACGTAAGTTTTGCTGCATCGCTTGTGCAGAAGATTGGCGGCGCCAAAACGAGGCGCTTATCAACGCAGCAGAACCTTTTCATACGGCGCTGCGCGAGCATGGCGCGGATGCCGCCCGGGCTGGGATAGCCGAAGGCTGGCGATCGAAAGCATTTTAAATACGGGCGGCGAAAATGCGAGCGTAGCAAAAAACGAAGACCCCGCGTGATTAAAAGCGGGGCCTTCGCTACTGACGCATTGGAGGAGCACCTGGGGGGATGCCCCACTATGTTCGCTTTTCTCAGGTAGCAGTTCAAATCACGTTTTATTGCGCCGCCACCGGAGCGTTCTGGGACGCGGGTTTAAGGCCCTTAGCGGTCGTGCCGGTCTCCCGGCTCGTCTCTCTCAGCCGGCTCCCTGCAAGGCCGTGCATTAACAACACAGCGCTTGAGGTCGAATATGGAATTGCCGCCGCCAACGCGCGCGGGATCGCAACGAAGGCGCGGTGCACCCCCGTCAGGGCCGCGGGCGTTTTCATAGTTGATGAAACGTTCGCCGTGAACGTTGATCACCTGCTCCTGCCAGCGCTTGATCGCAGATGCCCGCGCCGCTCTGACGAGATGGAACGCGTCGCCCGCTGCCTGAATTGGTTCCCTGCACAAGTCCCGATCCCGCTCGTGCTCCCGCTCGCTACTTTGGCGGCCGTGACGTTGCTGCGCCCCCGCGGGGAAAGGCAACAAGAGAGCTAGTGTCAGAAACGCCGCAATAAAACGCATAGTCCGCTCCATTCCAGTTTGAGGAAATCCACATCTGTACCCCGCGCGAATGGCAAGCGGGTAATTAGGATCGAGTGTCCTGCAAGTGCCACAAGCTTCCACCCGCTAAGCATTCGCCAAGTTGCTCGCCTAGCATAAATGTAGCGAGAATCAAATGATAAATGGTTATTAGAGCACTAATATGCTGGTTGGCATATGAAAATGCTATAACGTAAAGCTGTGCAGGCTATGCGCAGCTCAATGCGGCTTGTTTGGCACGCGCCCCATTAGATCGCACACAGAATGTTGCCGCCGGTCAAGCTCTGCGCTACTCCTTACCCGGCTAAGCTTGCCGACTGAGATTAACATTTGCAAGGCCGGTCTCCGAAGCCGGAACTGGAAGGGACTGGCGTTATGCTCTCATTAGCCTCCTGGTTCGGCAACATGAACCAACCCATTGACATCTATTGCGAACGGACAAGCGCAGCCTGGGATGCCGAGCCTCTGAACGCAATCTCCAACATTGCCTTCCTATTCGCGGCGTGGGCCGCGTGGAATACTCAAAAGAAGCGTCCGAACGCCGCTCTTCTTGGGCAGATCCGGGCGCTCTGCATCATCATTGCGATCGTGGGCGCCGGCAGCCTCACCTTCCACACCGTTGCAACGCGATGGGCCGAGTGGGCAGACGTCATCCCCATTCTCGTCTTCATGATTGTCTATTGCTGGCTGATCCTGACGGTATTTTTCAAGTGGCCGTTTTGGCTCAGAGCGCTCACCACTTTCGCTTTTTTTGCCGCGACATTCTTTCTTGAGTCCGATGTATTCCAGAGCGTGCTTTGGGGGGGAGCGATGTATCTTCCGACGCTCTTCTTCTTGATGACAGCGGGAATCGGGATTTGGCGCATCGACGCAGACGCCGGAAAGGCGTTCTTCGCGGCGGCGGGGCTTTTCGCGATATCCTTTACGGCCAGGACTATCGATGAGCCGCTTTGCGGCTATCTTCCTATCGGCACACACTATTTTTGGCATATCTTCAACGCAGCGGTGCTGTTCCTTCTCGTCAGAACGATCGTCCTGCACGCTCCGGGAGGCGAGGAGGCTGCAAGCAGGGCTGAGGCGCGGAATTCCGGCGGCAAGCGCGCAGGTATTCTGACGGCGCGGTAATCTTCTCCAAGGCTTGGACTTGACGGGCTAACAATTGCGATTAAGGTAATAGCGCTGGAGGGGAAGCGCTTATGAAAATGCCATTCACTGCCTTATTGCTCGGCTCAGCCTTAATCGTGCTTGGCGCGAGCGCGGCTTGCGCGCAGGCACCGCAAACCACGGCTACAGAAAATCCTTTTGGTACGACCGCGCAGCCAGCGGCGCCAGCGTCGAAAAAAAAACCGCGCGCGGCACCCGTGCTGAAGGCAGGTCAATTCGCGAGCGAGGCTGAGGCTAGGGCAAACTGTCCGGGCGAGACGGTGGTTTGGGCTAATATCGGCACAAAAGTCTATCACCACGCGGGCACTGCGGGCTACGGGACGACGAAGCGCGGTGCCTATATGTGCGAGAAAGACACTGCGGCTGCTGGGATTCGCGCAGCCAAGAACGAAAAGCGAAAATAGGAGCGGGCTCTACGCGTGGTCAGCGCTTGCGGGCGACGACGATAGATAGAGCGGCAAAGGCTTCCAAGGTATAGGATTTAGGCCCTTGCACGCTAAGTCCTGCTGCTCGAAATGCGGCGGCATAGCTTGCTGCACTGGAACTATCCGCGACGATCGCTAAGCCGCGGGGTTTCAGCACGCGCGCGATTTCCCGGCAGGCCATTTCGCGGCCTGCGGGGTCGAAGCCATGGAGTCCGAGGAGACATAAAACCGCGTCGAAGGAATTGTCGACAAATCCGATACTGCGGGCATCGCCGCTGCACAGCTCGATACGGTCCTGCAAACCCTCGATCTCCACATTCCGCTGGGCTATCTCAAGGGTGTTGCCTGGGCGTCCAGACGTGTCCCACAGATCGATTCCAGTCACTGTGCCAGTGGGCAGGCGCTTGGCGGCCCCGATGGCCATGAGTGCGCGCCCGGTTCCGATGTCGAGCACGGTCTCGTTACCTGACCATTGGATATGACTTAGGATGCGGTCGCGGATATTGAATTTGCCTCTCAAGGAGTATGCGACCATCGAGGCACAGAACGCGAGGCTGAGGCAGCCTAACGCTAAGAAAGTGGGGCCGATCAACGAGAGCTTAAAATCACCCGCATGGAATGGGGGAATGAGCATGCCTGCTGCGATCGCAGAGGTGCCAGCCGCGAGCAGCTTGCGGATCGCCTGAGGCGCATCGATGCCATAATCGGGTTTAGGCCGCGTCTGCTTTGGAAATGATCTCATGATCGTAAAGACCTGTCCCGCGCCCTCCCGATTCGGAGTCCCGGAAATCTCACATCAACGCCCGGCATATGGGCTCGCGCTCCTTGCGATTCGAGCGTGTAAAGAGCTTGAACTCTTCGATTTAAGTTAAGGCAAAAAATTCCTCTTTCGAGGCAACCCTTGCCGCACGATGTGGCTTTATCCTACCGGAGATTTGCGCTAGGCGTAGACCATAGTAAGCTGTTTTAGAGGCGTGGGGCAATGACCGGCAACGAACGAGACGACCGGGACGCCGGCAAATCCCAAGGCACAAAGCCTAATGCTGGGTCCTATCCATTGGTCCTCGGTTTCGAACGTGTGGGGCTTGTCGCGCTTCGAACCCCCCTCCTATCTGTGGCCATCGCTGCGGTGCTATGTATTCTTGCGGCATATGGCGTCGGGAGACTTAAGGTAGACGATTCACTAAGCTCGCTTTTCCGCTCCGACACTTCGGAATTCCGCCATTTCGAAGACTTTTCAAAACGCTTTCCCTCCAACGAATATGACGTCCTGATGGTTGTTGAGGGAAAGAGCCTTCTCGAACGCGAGTCCATAGAAAAGTTGCGCAACCTCGTCACCGATCTGCAGCTTATTAAAGGAACGCGAGGTGTGCTCTCGCTTTTCTCCGCGCGGCAGCCGCCGGAAAACGGGCAATTGCCTGGGCCGCTTTTTCCTGCGGATCTTCCCGAGGGGCCCGAGTTTGAAGCCCTGATCAATAAAGTGCTTTCCAACGAGATCATTCGCGGGAAGCTTCTCTCGGAAGACGGCAAGCTTGCCCTGGTGGTCATCGCGCTCGATCCGGCCGTGGCGAATGGCGAAGGCGATGGTGAGGTTATCTCCGCCATTCGCGCTGCAGCCGCCGAAGACATGGAAGGAACGGGCCTCAAGGTCGATCTGTCCGGTGTACCGGTGATGCGCCTTGAAATCCGCAACGCGGTGGAGCGCGACGAGCTTCTTTATAATAGCATTGGGTTCGCGGCGGGCTGCTTGATAGCGATCGTCTTTTTCCGCCGCGTTTCTTTTATGATTATCGCAGCAGGTCCGCCGCTGATCGCAATACTCTTGGCGCTAGGTACGCTGGGCTGGTTCGGTTTTAGGTTGAACACCTTTCTAAACGTGATGACTCCGCTGATTATGGTAATCAGCTTTTCAGATAGTATGCAGCTTACATTTGCCGCCCGGGACAGGCTGATCTCGGGCGAGAGCAAGAGCGAAGCGTTCCGCAATGCCATTCTGGTGGTGGGTCCAGCCTGTGTTTTGACACACGCAACAGCGGCGATCTCTTTCATCGCATTGTTGTTCTCCGGCTCGGAGATGATCCAAAACTTCGCGGCCGCGGGAATCATTTCGACGACCATTGCGCTGTTTACGGTCATTACCCTCCTTCCGCTTTTGGGCGTTTTGCTGGTAAGGCGTGAGTCCGCTTTTGCTGCGCGCATCAAGGGAGCGGATGCGGCGGTGGATGTGCTGCGTGCATTCTGTTCCTGGATCGCAGCACGCGTGGTGGCCCGGCCGGGCGTGTACAGCCTCATTAGCCTGCTTGTGGTTGCAGGTCTCGCGATAACCTATTCAAATCTTCATGCGCGCTACCGGCTGGCCGACCAGGTGCCCGATAAACAGCAGGCCGTGGCCGCCAGCCACCAGCTCGACGCGAAGCTGACTGGCTCGAACCCGATCAGCATCTTGATCGAACTGCCGCAGGACGCCTCGATCTACGATCCCGAGTCCCTCGCCGTCCTCGCTCAAGTGGATTCGATCCTGGAAAAGCAGCCGGGCGTCGGAAATGTTTGGTCGCTCGATACATTGCGGCGCTGGCTGGCCGAGAAGGCCGGTCTGACCGACGTGGCTACGCTGAAGCAGTACGTCGGCTATCTGCCCGAAAGCCTGGTGCGGAGGTTCATTTCGAAGAACGGGCATGCGACCGTCGTGTCGGGCTACGTTCCCGATATTGACGCGAGCCAGCTCTTGCCAATCATCAGCGATTTGGAAAAGTCGCTGAATGCAGTCCGGGCCGCGCATCCTGCCTATGATATTTCCGTAACCGGCCTTTCCGTGATCGCCGCGCGCAATAGCGCAAGCATGATCGACCGGCTCAATAACGCGTTAACTATAGAGATAGTTTTCGTCGCCGCATTTATCGGGCTGGCGTTCCGTTCATTGATCGTCATGCTGGCCGCGATCCTGCCAGCAATTTTCCCAATCCTCGCGTCGGGTGTACTACTTTGGATCCTCGGCATGGGACTGCAATTCGCGAGTATCGTCGCTTTAACGGTATCCTTTGGACTAGGGCTTAGCGCGACTATTCATTTCCTCAATAGGTTGCGACTAGAGGACCGGCGAGATGCAGACCCCGCTATCGGCGTTGCGCGGGCTACAGTTCTCGTCGGTCCGGCGCTGATACTGACAACTGTTGTGCTGGCTTGCGGCTTAGCTGTGACTGTGTTCTCCGATTTGCCCTCGCTGCGGCTGTTCGGATGGCTCTCAGCGTTTGCAATGGTGGCGGCGCTTTTCGCAGACTTGCTCATTTTGAGACCGACAATTATGTTTTTGTTGCGCTTATGGCGCCGTAGTCGGCAAGCGGCTACCGAATCCGAAGTGGAACCTGTACTCTGAAATGAGCATTGGATATGCCTGTCGAGGCAAAGAGAGATCAGGAGAGGTCGCTGTGGTTCGGTTGAAGCTGCCATTTTCTAGCACTGTGAAATTTGGGATTGCTCTTGGCGCAATCGTTCTCGCCGCTGCATTTCTCGCGCCCGAAGCGAGAAGTGAAGGCGCCTCTCTATCGGGCTCGTGGAGCGGAGGCGGCACGGTGCTTTATTCCGACGGTCACCGTGAGCGCGCAAGATGCCGGGCGCATTTTTCTCAGTCCGGGCCGAACGTCTCCGTTGAAGCCTTGTGCGCCACGCCCTCCGGAAGCGTTGAACAATCGGCGCGGCTCCGCCGCGTGGGCGCGAACAGCTATTCTGGACGCTTCTACAACCCGCAATTCAATATTACCGGCAACATCCACATCACCGTTCATGGGAATACTCAGAGCGTGTCTCTCAGCAGCGGAAACGGTTCGGCTTCGCTGACACTGCGGCATTAGAAGAGGCGGGTGCGTCCACGCTAGGGCCCGGGCCCTAGATATCTAGCGCCTCAGGTTCGGCGAAGGCTGCACGCTCCTGAATAAAGCGAAAACGTGCTTCCGGCTTGTTGCCCATGAGTTGCTCGACGATCTCCGCCGCGCCCGCCTCATCTGCCTCAAGGTCTAGCCCATTCAAGTCGCCGCCCCGGCCCGCAATCTCCACGCGTAGCAGCGTGCGCTTATTTGGATGCATCGTTGTTTCTTTGAGTTGGGCGGGCATCATCTCGCCTAACCCTTTGAAGCGGCTCACTTCGAGCTTGCCCCGTCCATTGAAGACGCCAGCCTTAAGCTCGGCCAGATGCGCGTCATTGCGGGCGTATGCCGTCTTGCCGCCCTGGCTGAGCCGGTAGAGCGGCGGCACAGCAAGATAAAGATGCCCATTCCGGATCAGCTCGGGCATTTGGCGGTAGAAAAAAGTAATAAGCAGCGAGGCGATATGCGCGCCGTCTACGTCCGCGTCCGTCATGATGATGACCCGGTCGTAACGCAGCTCATTATCATTGTAGTGCTTTCCTACGCCGCAGCCGAGCGCCAGCGTCAGATCGGCGAGGAGCTGGTTTTGCGCGAGCTTGTCGCGCGATGCGCTGGCGACGTTGAGGATTTTCCCGCGCAAGGGAAGTATGGCCTGGGTGGCGCGGTCGCGGGCCTGCTTGGCGGAGCCGCCAGCCGAATCGCCTTCCACGATGAAGATTTCGGTTTCATCCTTAGCGTTCTTGGAACAGTCCGCGAGCTTGCCGGGCAGCCGCAATTTACGCGTCGCGCTCTTGCGCTGGGTTTCCTTCTCGCGCTTGCGGCGAAGGCGGTCCTCGGCGCGCTCGATGACAAACTCCATCAGGCCGTTCGCCTGCTGGGGCGAGGCCGCGAGCCAGTGATCGAACGCGTCTTTGAGCGTGTTCTCGACAATGCGCGCCGCTTCCGCGGAGGAAAGTCTATCTTTTGTTTGCCCCTGGAATTCCGGCTCGCGAATGAAGACTGAAAGCATCACGCCCGCCGAAATGAAAATATCATCGGCTGTAATCTGCGCGGCCCGCTTGTTGTTCGTGAGCTCGCCATGAGCGCGGAGCGACTTAGAAAGCGCTGCCCGGAGACCCTGCTCATGCGTTCCACCTTCAGGAGTTGGGATGGTGTTGCAATAGGATTGCGTAAAGCCATCCTCATCGGCGAGCCAAGCAATCGCCCACTCGACGCTGCCATGGCCGCCTTCTTTCTGAACGCGCCCGGCAAATAGGTCCTTGGTGACCGGGGTTAGCCCTTCGATACGAGCCGCGAGGAAATCCTTGAGGCCGCCAGGGAAATGGAAGACCGCTTTCTCCGGCACGTCCGTGTCGCCGTGCAGCAGTTCGGCCGCACATGTCCAGCGGATTTCCACCCCGCCGAAAAGATAAGCCTTCGCGCGCGCCATTTTAAAAATGCGCAATGGCTTGAAATGCGCACGTTCCTTGAAAATCTCCGGGTCCGGGCGGAAGCGGACGGTGGTGCCGCGCCGGTTGCGAACAACGCCGAGGTCTTCAAGGACCGTGATGGGCGTGCCTTTCGCGAAAGCCTGCCGGTAAAGCCGGCCGCCACGCGCCACCTCGACTTCCAGATGCTCCGAGAGGGCGTTCACCACCGACACGCCGACGCCATGCAAGCCGCCGCTGGTGGAATAGACGTTGGAGTTGAATTTGCCGCCGGAGTGCAGCATGGTCATGATGACCTCAAGCGCCGACTTGCCCGGATATTTCGGGTGGGGGTCCACAGGTATTCCGCGTCCGTTGTCGGTGACGCAGAGCCTGCCATCGGCTTCGAGCGCGACCTCGATGAAGCTCGCGTGGCCGGCCACCGCCTCGTCCATGGCGTTGTCGAGCACCTCGGCGAAGAGGTGATGCATGGCCTTCTCGTCGGTGCCGCCGATGTACATGCCGGGACGGCGGCGCACGGGCTCAAGGCCTTCCAGCACCTCGATATCGGCCGCGGTGTAGCTCTCGCCGGGCTTCTGTGCCGGCAAGCGGCTGACATTCGATTTCGCCGCTCCGGTTTCCTCGTTGCCAAAAAGGTCCCGAGCCGCTGCGGTGCTTTGTTTGCTCATGCCTAATCCCATTAGCCGCGTTCAAACAGCGGCGCTTGCGAATCTTTAACCGAATGCGCGCGTAACAGGTTGCAAGCCTGGCCCGGTTTGGCAAGGGCTGGGCTCTTGCTACCCACTCTTTCCGTTATCCTGCGAACGTATCGCCCTGACGCTTGCATAGAATCGGATGTAAGGGGCATCAATTAGGCGCGAAGGCTTTGAAGGTGCTGATTCCCTGGACGAGATTTGGGCGGCGGCCGCGATTTTTGGGCGATTGGCGGCAGCGCTCTTGGCGGGAGCCGCCATCGGTGCCGAGCCGCAATGGCATCAGAAGATGGCCGGCTTGCGCACGAACGCGCTGGGCGCCGGCGGTTTCGTTGCGTTCTCCGCGGCTGCAGGGCAGGGCGATCCCACGCGAATCGCGGCGCAGGTGGTTTCCGGGATCGGCTTTCTCGGCGCAGGCATAATTTTGCGCGAAGGGATCAATGTCCGCGGGCTCAACACGGCCGCGACGCTCTGGTGCTCTGCGATGGCCGGTACTTTTGCCGGCGGCGGCTATGCGGCTATCATGTGCTCGCCTTAGGTGCCGCTGGGTTCGTGGTTGCTGTAAACCTTGCGATGAGGCCGCTCGTGGTGCGGCTCAATCGGCAGGGCCGCGCCGCTGCCGAGGAAAATCGGTGACCTGCCGCGGGGCGGAGGAAGCGCATGTCCGCCTGCTCCTGCTGCATGCCCTGTCTCAAGCCGGGCTCGGCCTGCGCCGTATCGAAAGCGAGGACTTGCCCGATATTGCCAAAGTCCGTGTGACGGCGGAAACGGCTGCCGGTCCCCGCAAAGACGTCGCTCTCGAACAGATTGCCGGCCGGCTGAGCCTTGAGTTGTTCGTCAACGCGGTGTCATGGGAGGCGGAGAGAGAAAGCAGCGATCTCTAATATTGATTGAAACACAATATTATTTGCAACGGTGGGGTTTGATTATCATCAACGTGTCATCGGGCCAGGACATACCTTCAGGGCTTTACCCCTTGGGAGGTTCCTATGTCCGATATTGCCGTGCCGATGCCGCTTCAGGCATCGTCAAAGCCCGATCTGAATGCGAAATCCGGCCCCGCTACGGCCATCATTTTCATCCTGCTCTTGGCCGGGGGCCTACTCTTTACAGCATACAGCCTATACCAAGATGTGCAGGAAACGGGCGTTTCAATCACGACGTATCTGCCGTTCCTTCTTCTTGGCGTGGCGCTCCTGATCGCGCTCGGCTTCGAATTTGTGAACGGCTTTCACGACACGGCAAATGCCGTGGCGACCGTCATCTATACGCATTCGTTGCCGCCTCAGGTCGCTGTCCTTTGGTCCGGCCTTTTCAACTTCCTCGGTGTTCTCTTCTCCGCGGGCTCCGTGGCGTTTGGCATCCTCTCGCTGCTGCCTGTCGAGTTGATCCTTCAGGTCGGCTCGGATGCCGGTTTCGCGATGGTGTTCGCACTCCTTTTCGCCGCTATTATCTGGAACCTTGGCACCTGGTATCTGGGTTTGCCCGCCTCCTCTTCGCATACGCTGATCGGCTCCATCGTGGGCGTCGGTATCACGAACGCGTGGCTGCACGGCCGTGATGGTACTTCCGGCGTCGACACGGGCCAGTTGGTAAAGGTCGGCGAGTCTCTTCTCATCTCTCCGCTGGTTGGGTTTTTCGCCGCCGCTCTCCTTCTGCTCGTGATGAAGGTTGTGATTCGCAACCGCGCGCTCTATGAGGAGCCCAAGGGCCAGATGGCTCCTCCGTGGTGGGTTCGCGGCCTGCTCATTCTCACCTGCACCGGCGTTTCCTTTGCGCACGGCTCGAACGATGGGCAAAAGGGCATGGGTCTCATCATGCTCATCCTCATCGGTACGGTCCCGACGACCTACGCTTTGAACCGCGCATTGCCCGCGTCTCATGCCGAAACTTTCAAGTCGGCCGCGATCGAGGCGTCCAAGGTCGTCGAGGCAAAGGCGGCTGGCTTTAATGTGCTCGGCAATCCGCGTCCTGCAGTTACGCAGTACGTATCTTCGCATACGATCAACGAGGGCACCTATCCTTCGCTCGCAGCACTTATGCGTGATATCTCGGAGCAGGTTGCGACCTACGGCTCGCTTGCGAAAGTCCCAGCGGCTGCCGTGGGCAACACCCGTAACGACATGTACCTGACCTCTGAGGCGATCCGAAACCTCATGAAGGACAAGGAGTCCGAGCTTTCGGCGGATGAGGTGGGCAAGCTCAAAGCCTACAAGACGGAAATTGACGCCTCGACCAAATTCATTCCGCTTTGGGTGAAGGTTGCGGTCGCCATCGCGCTCGGGCTCGGCACGATGATCGGCTGGAAGCGGATCGTGGTGACGGTGGGCGAGAAGATCGGCAAGCAGCATCTGACCTACGCGCAAGGGGCTTCGGCTGAGCTTGTTGCCATGGCAACGATTGGCGCCGCCGATATGTACGGCTTGCCGGTCTCGACAACCCATGTGCTCTCGTCGGGCGTAGCGGGAACCATGGCGGCCAATAAGTCTGGGCTGCAACTTTCGACCGTCCGTAATCTGCTGATGGCTTGGGTTCTCACTCTCCCCATGGCCATTCTAATTTCGGGCAGCTTGTTCTACTTATTCAGCAAGGCCTTTTAGGCTCACGTGCATAGAAGAAGCTGGAGCCCGCCCAAATGGGGGCGGGCTCCTTTTAATATATTTTTAGTCAAAGCAACCGTTTATGCCGCGGCTCGTGAAGAGCTGTCTTGAAGCCGGACGGTGACTTGCTCTATAAATCCGTATAGTCGCAGAAAAGCATGCGAATGACCCGAGCCGACGGCTTGCTCGTCCGGCCTCATTCCCGGTAATGCGCTGCGCTCTCCCGCAAACTGTCCAGAAATGTCTTGCGAGGTGCCGTGAGCGCCGATCCCGAAATCTTGCCGGCGCGCCATCGCGGCCGCCCATCGCTTTACAATAGCGCCTATTGCGAGCGCGTCCTCGAACTGGCGGCGGAAGGCTGCGGCAAGGTCGAAATTGCCGCTGCTCTGTTTGTCAGCCGCAAAACGCTCGGCAGCTGGGCCAAGTCGCACCCGGAGTTCCGCGAAGCTTTGAACCGCGCCAAGGACTTGGAATACGCTTGGTGGCTGGGCGTCGGCAGGACCAAGCAATTCGACAAAACCTGGAATGCGACAAGCTGGGCGCTGCAAATGCGCAACCGCTTCGGCAAGCGCTTCGAGGGCCGCACGCCAACACCGCAAACGGCCGAGGAGCCGAAGGACAGCATGAATGTCGAACGACTCCGGGATGAAATCGAGCGCAAGCTTTCTGGCATCGCTGACGCCGGCGCGGAGGAAGCCGTTTTTGAAGAGTCTGACCCGGGAGGCGCTTGAATGGATGCGCTACGATTGGCGCATATGGGCTAGGCCCGAGCAGCGCGCGCCGGAAGGCGATTGGCACATTTGGCTGATATTGGCCGGCCGTGGCGCCGGTAAGACGAGGTGCGGAGCGGAGTGGGTGCGCGAATGCGTTTGCGGACCCACTCCGCTGGGTGGCGGAGCCTATAAGCGGATCGCGCTTGTAGCGGAGACGGCGGCAGACGCGCGCGATGTGATCGTCGAAGGCCCGGGCGGGCTGCTCGCCATTCACCCATCGGATTTCCGGCCGAAATTCGAGCAATCGAAGCGGCGGTTGACTTGGCCGAACGGCGCTGTGGCGATGCTCTACAACGCGACCGAGCCCGACCAGCTGCGCGGGCCTCAGCACGACGCGGCTTGGTGCGACGAGCTTGCCAAATGGCGCTATGCGCAAGAAACCTGGGATATGCTGCAGTTTGGACTTCGGCTCGGCGAGCGCCCGCGGCAGGTGATTACCACGACGCCACGGCCGATCCCCCTCATCCGCGATCTAGTTGCGCGCGAGGGCCAAGGCGTGACGGTGACGCGGGGCAAAACTTACGACAATCGCGCCAACTTGGCAGCGAATTTCTTCAAGACCATTGTGAAGCGCTATGAGGGCACCCGCCTCGGCCGGCAGGAGCTGAACGCCGAGATTTTGGACGATATTCCCGGTGCGTTATGGACGCGGGCGGTGCTCGACGGAGCGCGTGTGCCAAGTGCAGCGCTACCGCAAATGCAGCGCGTCGTGATCGGCGTCGACCCCGCCGCGAAAGCCTCCGCCTGCGGGGACAGAACCTCTGAAACCGGCATCGTGGTTGCGGGGCTCGGCGACGACGGGCGCGGCTACGTGCTCGACGATCTTTCCTGCCGGCTTTCGCCCGCGGGTTGGGCGCGCAAAGTCGCCGCCGCCTTCGACCGCTATAGCGCGGACGCCATCGTGGTGGAGATCAATCAGGGCGGCGCGATGGTGGAGACGGTGCTGCGCGCTGAGCGGGCGGGCCTGCCGTTGCGCCAGGTGCGCGCGAGCCGCGGCAAGACCGTGCGCGCCGAGCCGATAGCCGCGCTCTACGAGCAGGGCCGCGTGAGCCATGCCGGCGCGTTCGCGGCGCTGGAGGATCAGATGGTGCTGTTCACGCCGTTCGGCATCGAGGGCGATGGCGCGGCGGACCGGGTGGATGCGCTCGTGTGGGCGATGGCGGATTTGTTCCCGCGCATGGTGAAGCCGCGAGCGGACGCCGAATGGGGCGATGAGCGCGGCGGCGGCAACGGAAGCTGGCTGCTTTGATATTATCGGGTCAGATTAAAGAATTGCGGATGTATCTGAATTGCGAGCATAATCATTAGTATGACCATTATTATGTCTATCGCTGGCATCTCCTCTTCCTTATATTTACCGGCTATCGCAAACGCTAACATTCCAACTACCAAAAAAAGCCCGTACACCAGTATGCAATCACCAACACCAATCCAAAACTTTGGAAATAAACCATATAGATTCCCTTGCCCAAAATCGACATCATTCAAGAGGCGCAAGAACGCCTCGAAGCCCCATGGATTCAGGATCGCGAGAACCGCGAGGATGGGTTCAAGGATCTGAAGTTCCTGGCCGGCGACCAATGGCCGAACGAGGTCCGGCTGCAGCGCGAGGCGCGGAATTGCCCGTGCCTGAGCATCGGCCGCCTGCCGCAGTTTACGGGCGGCAACAGCCCCTTTGCGGCAACGTCGGTTGCATTTCTACTAGGAGCGGCTCAAGGTTGAGCAGATGCTGGTGAGTGCAGGGATGAGCAAAGGTAAGAACGCGATGGGATCGCGGGAGCGGCATGGGAGTGGAAGCGCGGTACGCCGCGCTTGGATGTGGGTTGGCGCTTTCGTTTTGGTCCGGATCGCCTATTATGTGTATTTCGAATGGACCAATCTCGTACATCTGTACGAGGACGACGACCCTCTCCTTGCCGGCGCAATCCTTCTGGGCATCATGCTGGCGAATATAATTCTGTTCATCAACGCTGTTCTTAGACGCAGGATAAAGCCGGCGCTTATCTACGCCGCGTTCTTTGTGCTTCATTTGGGAAGCGGGAGATACGAAGGCGAGATAGACCTGACTGCCAAAGCCTACTTTTTTTCAGCTTACCCAGGCTTGTGCCCAGAAGGGCAGCCGGAGCCAGGCAATCGGACATTTGTTTGCTATAAATATAGGTTCTCTGGCGACGTTGAAGCATTGGTGTTTAATTCAGGAGATGAGCTGTCACGCCGGTCAAAGGAAACGTTTGCTGTTGTGGATAAACTTCTATTTCCAAACTCTATGATAAAAGTCGATCCCTGTGGAATGGAGATAGTAAAAGTGCCAAGGACCCACGTGTACCGCGTTTCTCACAGTTGTTGGGAGGAGCGTATTAAACGTATGAGTAAGTAGGAGTGCCGATAATGACGGTTGATGCGTCATTTTATGTTCTCAACGAAGACAATAAGCTCGTTCCAGCTAAATTCCTCGTGGGACCGGACGGAAAATATATCGTAAATCCACAAAAAGCGATGAATACAGTTAATTGGCGGAACGGAAGGTATTTCAATGCCGATGGTACAGAGATTCGGAATGCGAATACTGACAACTATCTCGTTGTACCGCACAATTATACACTAGGGCAGGCGGCTCAGTTTGCGGGCGAAGTAAATAACGCGCCACACTACGGCATTTCTCCAAGCCGGATGATGGCGAAAGCGTTTTTCGGGGATGGCTCTCAGAACTTGCAAAGAACCTATCAGGGGATTGATGATTCTTTGATCCAGGGTGGAACCCATGTCCCGATGTTCCAGGATGCAGCATCCTTTCACCTTGGCTTGGTATCCGCGCTGACGGGATTTGGCCCCACGGCGGCGCAGATCGTGGGAAGCGCCTACGATCTCAAGGCGCAGGCGCCAAATTGGTGGAACGGCAAGATTACCGCAGGGCAGGCATGGGACAATAACATGCGCAATATGAATACGGTTGCGGCGGGTGCGGACTATGCCAGCGGCTATGTGCCAGGTCCCAACCCATCCAATCCCTACGGAGCGCTAGATCAAGACTACATCGAATCGGCCCCAGCCGGCTGCCTTTGGGCAGAACGCTTTGAATAGTTTCCTAAATCCGGGTTCAGGCGCCTTCCTCGGTGCGGATGCAAATGCCATTGCCGCCTTGCAACAGGCAGGGCAATCCGGCCGGAACGCGCTTGTTCCGGTCCAGAGCCCGGACGCAAGTGCATTGAACGTGCTTTTGCCAAGGCCCGCGTATTTTCCGGGTAACGCTCGAACCTTCTGACCCGGGCGGAAGCACTCCAGAAAATCTGCCTCGAATTTCAAAGCGCCCCGGCGCGCATGTGAGGTCCCCTTGCCCAAAATTGACATCGTTCAAGAGGCGCAAGAGCGTCTCGAAGCCGCATGGATTCAGGATCGCGAGAACCGCGAGGATGGGTTCATGGACCTGAAGTTCCTCGCGGGCGATCAATGGCCCAACGAGATCCGGCTGCAGCGCGAGGCGCAGAACCGGCCGTGCCTCACCATCAACCGGCTGCCTCAATTCGT
The DNA here is from genome assembly GCA_052145435.1 of Rhodomicrobium sp. Lineage (GTDB taxonomy): Bacteria > Pseudomonadota > Alphaproteobacteria > Rhizobiales > Rhodomicrobiaceae > Rhodomicrobium. Next base: position 18,072 of record JBKQOR010000110.1, read on the forward strand.
GAACCAGGTGGCAAATACCGTGCGGGTCAATCCGCCGGCCATCAAGGCGATCCCGGCGGGCGGCGAGGCGACGCAGGAGCTTGCCGAGGTTTACTCGGGCCTGCTTCGGCAGATCCAATACCGCTCGAACGCCACGAATGTGTTTGCGAACGCGGTCTATTACGCGGTGGCCTGCGGCATCGGCCATTTCCGCCTCGTCACCGATTATGCGGACGAGGACGGCTTCGATCAGGAAATCCGGATAAAGCGCATTCAGCATCCGCTTTCCGTGTTTTGGGCGCCGGGCTCTGTCGAACCGAGCCGGTCGGATGCCGAATATTGCCTCGTCTCCGAAATGATCGGCCGCAAGGAGTTCCAAAAGCGCTTCCCAGGCGCTGCCATGTCCGACTTCATGGCGCCCTCCGACCTTAACGCCGAGAGCGGCCTGTTTTGGGCCAATCGCGACGGCGTGCGCGT
>JBKQOR010000111.1:0-4761 GCA_052145435.1 Rhodomicrobium sp.
CCGCCAAGGCCCCCTCACCCCAGCCCTCTCCCGCGAGGGGGGAGGGGGTCATCGCGGCGAATGCGAAGGCGTCCCCTCTCCCCTCGCGGGAGAGGGCTGGGGTGAGGGGGCCTTCTGCGAAGCAATCGACCGGACCCGGTATCACCGCGGCGGCTTGAAGTAGAAATCCTCGTCTGGGATGCGGCCGTAAACGAACGGCTCCTGCTGATTGCCGGTGGCGGCCAGCACGCTGCTCGTCACCCTGCAGAAGAGGTGGCCAAGCTCGACCCCTTCCTCGTCCATATGCTTGACGAGCGCGGCGGCGAAGGGGCTGTTCGTGCCTTTGCCATAGAGCTCGACATTGCCGTCGCGGGCAGCGTAGAACACTACTTCCCCGCGGGACGGCTGAGAGCCGGCATCGAGAACTCGCATCGGAATTTAAGCGCGGGTCAGGGCTTTCGCGATTTCGGAGACCGGTAAATAGAGCCGCGTGCGACCGGGGCCGATGTCGAGAAAGCCGTAGCGGCGATAAAAATTCGCGGCGGCTTCGTCTTTTGCATCGACGATAAGAACGGCGGCGGCGAGATCGGCATGAAGCGTCCGGCGCATGGCGTCGAGCAAGAGAGTTTCGCCGAGTCCTTTGCCGCGGTGCTGAACGTCAACGGCGAGGCGGCCTAGAAGCGCGGCAGGCACATCGGGATAACGCGGGAGTTTCTTCCTGAAGGTTTCGGGCAAGCCGTCAAAAATCACGGAACTGGCGGACAGTGTGTAATGGCCGCCTATCGTCCTTGCGGATGTGTGCACAGCCACAAAGCAGTGGGCGACGTGGCGGCGGCTTCCCTGCCCGGCTTGCTGCTTGAAATAGCGGTCGAGCGGCTCGGCACCGCACGAAAAAACCGCCCGGTTGTGCTGGCTCCCGAGCGGTTCGATGGCATAGAGGGCGGGCCCGGTCACGGCGCCTCAAAGGTTTCCAAATAACGCTTCGCGGCTTCGCGGAGGCGGTCGTTCGGTTCGCGCGGATTGAGAATGGCTTCAGCCATTTTGAGACTTTCCTCGGCGTTGAGCCGGATGATCTCCATGCTCTCGATTGTCTGCACGGCCTTTTCGTGCACTGCCGCGATCACAAAGTCCGTAAGGGACCGTCCCTGCAGATCGGCCGCGCGCTGAAATAGCTGCCGCTGCTCGCTGGTCAGCCGCGCTTCAAGCCGGTGCCGCTTGGCCGGCTTATGCGCTTTGCGTTCCGCTGAGAGTTTAGGCATGGGTTGCGCTCCTGGGTCATCTTTGCGTATTGTACGGCAAAGTGCCGGGCAAATTCAAGCGCGATGCACCACGTCAAAAATCCAGCCCGATATCGAGCGCCTTCACCGAATGGGTGAGCGCGCCGACGGAGATCATATCCACGCCCGTTTCCGCGATGGCGCGCACGGTCACCAGCCGGATGCCGCCCGACGCTTCGCACAAGATGCCGGGCCGCGCCGTTTTCGCGCGCGCGACCGCGTTCTTGAGTTCCGGCACGGCCATGTTGTCGAGCAGCACCGCGTCGATCTCGTGATGCAACGCCTCTTCGAGCTGGGCGAGCGTGTCCACCTCGACCTCGATTTTGACCATATGGCCCACCGCGGCGCGCGCCCGCTCGATGGCCGCGGAGACGCTGCCGGCCGCGGCGATGTGGTTGTCCTTGATGAGCACGGCGTCGAAGAGGCCGAAGCGGTGATTGGATCCGCCGCCCGCGCGCACGGCGTATTTTTCGAAGGCGCGCAGGCCCGGCGTCGTTTTGCGCGTGCAGACGATCTTGGCCTGCGTGCCGGCGACCGCCTCGACAAAATAATGCGTCGCGGTGGCAACACCGCTCAAATGCTGCAGCAGGTTCAGCGCAACGCGCTCGGCCGACAGAATGGCGCGCGTTTTGCCTGTAAGCCGCGCGATAGCCGATCCCGCGCCGGCAAGCGCGCCCTTCTGCACATGCGCCTCCACCGCCAGCTGCGGATCGAGCGCGCGGAAGGCCGCGATCGCCAGAGGCAGCCCCGCGATGCATCCGTCCTCGCGGAGCGCAAGAGTGGCCTCGCAGACCGCATCCGCTGGGATAAGCGCGCCGGTGGTTATATCGCCGGCAAGGCCGAGGTCCTCGCGCAACGCGGCCCGCACCAGCCGTGCGGCGAGATGATGGGGAAATTGCAGTCCGGTCTCAATTAAGTTCACGTTCCGCTCCGTCGGAAAACTTGGCTCGCCGCCCGCCATGGTACTCCAGTTCGCCCCAACGCCAACAGCGGCTGGAGCGTTCCGGCCAACCTGCTGGAGTCTATCGTGTTTGTACCGCTCAAGACCCCCTTGCATGATGATCTTGCTCGAATCGGGCAAGGGGGGGACTTGCCCCAATGAATGCCGCAGGACAGCCGGACAGGGTCTAACAGGCGCTACCGCCGTCCGTACGGGCGCCATTAACCATCTCCGTGCACGCAAGTTTAAGGCAGCTCCGCATATTTTCCTAAAAACGGTCCGATTGAGTGTGAGAGGGGATCACAGTATGACATCGGCAGATTTCCTGCGATTTGCCATTATCGTCAGCCTCGGCGTACTTGCCTTCGTTACGTTTCTCGTAGCCGGCACCATCGTCGGGCTGATGTGGCTCGATAGCTGGAGTTGCGGCTCCTGCAGGCAATATCCGGTCGGGCTCTATATTCTGGGCCTTCTTGGCATTCTGTTCCTGATCGGAATCGGGATGGAAGTAAGCGATGCGCCGGAACCATGGCATAAGTGGTTCAAAGCCAACAAAATGAACCTCCTCATAGGTGCGATGACCGGCATCGCCTCCATCGTCGTCTTCAGCTGGCGGTAGCGGCCTCCACGCCGCAACTGCGCCAGCCCGGCGCGCTTATTTCATTGTCGGAATTACGAATTCCGCGCCTTCCTTCACGCCGCCCGGCCAGCGCGACGTCACCGTCTTCGTCTTGGTGTAGAAGCGGATCGAGTCCGGGCCGTGCTGGTTCAGGTCTCCGAACATGGATTTCTTCCAGCCGCCGAAGGTATGGTAAGCGAGCGGAACCGGGATCGGCACATTGATCCCCACCATGCCCACGTTCACGCGGCTTGCGAAGTCGCGCGCCGCATCGCCGTCGCGGGTGTAGATCGCAACGCCATTGCCGTATTCGTTATCGCTCGCAAGCTTGAGGCCTTCCTCGTAATCGTGCGCGCGCACGACAGACAGAACGGGACCGAAGATTTCCTCCTTGTAGATGCGCATGCTGGGCTTCACCCGATCGAAGAGGCAAGCGCCCATGAAGTAGCCCTTCTCGTAGCCCTGCATCTGAAAGCCGCGCCCGTCCACGACTAGCTTCGCGCCTTCGTCGATGCCGGATTGCACGAGGTCTTTCACCCGCTTCAGCGCGGCGGCGGTGACGAGCGGCCCGAAATCCGATTTTTCGTCCGTGTAGGGCGCGACCTTCAAGCTTTCGATGCGGGGAAGTAGCTTATCGATCAGCTTGTTTGCGGTGGCTTCGCCGACAGGAACGGCGACCGAGATCGCCATGCAGCGCTCGCCCGCCGAGCCGTAGCCCGCGCCTAGAAGCGCATCGGCGGCTTGGTCCAAATCGGCGTCGGGCATGACGATCATGTGGTTTTTCGCGCCGCCGAAGGCCTGCACGCGCTTTCCATGCGCGGTGCCGGTGGCGTAAACATAATGCGCGATCGCGGTCGAGCCGACGAAACCGATGGCCTTGATATCCGGATGCGTCAGGATCGCGTCCACGGCTTCCTTATCGCCGTTCACCACGTTGAAGATGCCCTCGGGAAGCCCCGCCTCGATGAACAGCTCCGCCAGGCGCAGCGGCACGCTTGGATCGCGCTCCGACGGCTTCAGGACGAACGCATTGCCGCAAGCGATGGCGGGCGCCGCTTTCCAAAGGGGAATCATGGCGGGAAAGTTGAACGGCGTGATACCTGCGGCGACGCCGAGCGGCTGACGCATGGAATACATATCGATGCCGGGACCGGCCGCATCGGTGAACTCGCCCTTCATCAAATGCGGCACGCCAATCGCGAACTCGACCACCTCCAGCCCGCGCTGGATGTCTCCCATGCTGTCCGCAACGGTTTTTCCGTGTTCGGAGGAAAGAAGCTCGGCCAGCGGCCTCATCTCCTTGGCGACGATTTCGAGAAACTTCATCATCACGCGGGCGCGCCTCTGCGGGTTCTGCGCGGCCCAGGCCGGCTGTGCCGCCGCGGCATTGGCGACAATTGCGGCCACCTCGCCCTTGCTTGCGAGCGATACGCGCGCCTGAACCTCGCCGGTGTGCGGCGCGTAAACATCCCCAAACCGGCCCGGCGTTCCTTCAACCCTCTTGCCCCCAGCAAAGTGACCGATTTGACGCATGGTGCTCTCCCAATGTGCTCGATGAGGTTGCTTTCTAGGACAGTAAGGGAGCTGCAGCCCGCAATCAAGCTAAGCAATAGGCGAAGCCATTCCCGTTAAATTGCATCTAAGTGGCAATGATCTGTGGCGCGAGAGTCACTGCTACCTTCAATGCGCAATATCCATTCAAATTCTACTTAAGGTTGCGTGCCGAATCAGCTGTCCATAGTTCACCAAATCCGGTGACGCAAGAAAGATCACTTACTGAAACTTGGCCATAACAGGCGTCTGGGGGTTCACATGAAATATCTTCTCAAGGCCATCGCGCTTGCGGGGCTTTTGATGGCTACGGGCGCGCAGGCGGCCGATCTAGGCGGTTATAAGGATGTGGAAGTCGCGGACACGTGGTGGCAGGCTGGCGACATCTTCGTTCG
>JBKQOR010000112.1:0-29464 GCA_052145435.1 Rhodomicrobium sp.
TGCGCAGCCCGCGCGGCGCATCGGCGGCTCTCGTGCGCCTCGTGGCGGAAGGGAAGATTACGCTTCTGATGAGCGTGGCCATAGCCCTCGAATACGAGGCCGTGTGTTTGAGGCCCGAAAATCGCAAGGCGGCTAAGCTTTCAGAGGCGCAGACATATATCTTTCTAGATGGGCTGGCGGCGCTGGCCGAGCCAGTGACTCTGCGGTTCCTGTGGCGTCCGCAGTTACGCGACGCCGGCGACGAGATGATTTTGGAAGCCGCTGTGAACGGCCGCGCGGACGCAATCGTCACTTTCAATTTGCGGGATTTTGGCGATGCGCCCGCCCGCTTCGGGATTGCGGCGATCAAGCCCCAAGAAGCGCTTAGGAGGATCGGAGCATGACTGCAAAGACAGGGACATTCGCGCTTCGGCTGCCGCAATCGTTGAAAAGCGCGATTGAAAAGCTCGCGGAAGAGGATGGCGTCAGCATGAACCAGTTTCTAGTCGTGGCCGCGGCGGAGAAGGTATCGGCGCTGCAAACAGAGGCATACTTTCAGGAGCGGCGCGAGCGGGCGGATCGCGAGGCGTTCCTGCGCATCCTCAATCGCGAGGGCGGCGCGGAACCGGAACCGCATGATGAGCTACCCGAGGGCCTGCCGGATGGGCGTTGAGCGGCCTCGTATGGTCCGAGGGGGAGATCGCGGCGCCGGAGGCGTCGCCTTATGGCGAGGCGAAAGCGGCGGTTGAGGCGAAGGACTTTGGAAAAGCGGCCGCGTTGCAGGCGAAGCTTGCCGCGGAGAGCGAGAAGGCCGAGCGCGAGAAGGCCGGCAAGCCCGGGCCCGCCGCCGCGTCCGAGTTGTTTGCGCTTTCGTGGTACCGGCTGTTCGCCCGCGATTTCAGGGGTGCGCTCGCCGCATCGGACCGCGCCCTCGCCATCGAGCCGGAGCGGATCGTCCACGCCACGAACAAGGCGCATGCGCTGATGTTTCTCGGCCGCGCGAAGGCGGCGCGCGCGCTGTATCTGCGCTACAAGGGCCAGCGCGTTGCGAAAGACGGCAAGCTCTGGGAGGAGGCGATCCTCGACGATTTCAAGGAGTTCGAGAAGCGCGGGCTGAAGCACCGGCAGATGGCGGAGATCGAGGTGCTGCTCGCGGGGAAATGACGAGCCGCTGTTTGTGTCATTGCGAGCGAAGCGAAGCAATTCAGGGCAAGGAACGCAAGCGCTGTGCAGTTTTCTGGATCGCCACGGCGGCTTTGCCGCCTCGCGATGACGGATGAGCGGTTCAAGGGGGCCGGTATACGGATCGTTAGCCTTCGAAAAGCAACCAAAGGTGAGGAGCGTGACTACGAAAATAAAACCTGACGGCATCAGCCAAGAGGATTGGGACGCCGTCGATTCGCCTCCGCTGAAGGTCTGGGGCTATAGCCGCTTACGCCACCTCGCGGCCCAAAAGCGCGATGTAAAAGCCGTCGGTCTCATGCTGCGCCGGGGTCAGAAGCAGGCCCGGCCTTCCTGGCGGAAGGCGGTTCTGGATAGGGCGCGAGAGCGCGGCGGCGGCGCGGGCGGTCACGTCGAGCGGGGTAAAGCCGGGGTGGCTTTCGAGAAAGGCTTCGATCTGCCGCTCGTTCTCCTCCGGCAGGAGCGAGCAGGTGACGTAGGCCAATGCGCCGCCGGGTTTCACAAGCGGCGCCGCACGGGATAGCAGCGCGCGCTGCTCGCCCGCGCGCTCGGAGAGCTGCGCAGGCGTGAGCCGCCATTTCGCATCGGGCCTCCGCCGCCAGACGCCCGTGCCGGTGCAGGGCGCATCGATGAGCACAAGGTCCATCCGGCCTTCGAGCGCATCGAGCGCGCTGTCCTCGCCCGGCGGCAGCGTCTGCACATTGCGCGCGCCCGCGCGTTTCAACCGCTCGAAAATGGGGCGGAAGCGGATGGCGTCCGCGTCGTAGGCGTAAATTTGCCCCGTGTTGTGCATTTGCGCCGCCAGGGCCAGCGTCTTGCCGCCGGCGCCGGCGCAGATGTCGGCAACCTGCATACGCGGCCCCGCGCCCGCGAGAAGCGCCGCGATCTGGCTGCCCTCGTCCTGCACCTCGAACCAGCCGCGGCCGTGCGCCGGGTCTGCCTCGACATTCGGGCTGCGCGTTCCGCCTTCGCGCGGAGGCAGCCGCACGCCCAGCGGCGAATAAGGCGTTTCCACCGCGCCGTGGCGGGTGAGCGCTTTCAGCACCTTGTCGCGCGTGGCTTTCAGGATGTTGACGCGCAGATCGGCGGGTGCGCGTTCGGCCAAGGCCTGGCCCTCGCGGATCGCGTCCTCGCCGAAAGCGGCCGACAAGGACGAATGGAGCCATTCGGGGTAGTCGCCTTGCACCCACGGAGGCGCTGCCGAAAGGTCCGCCACGCCAAGGCCTTTCTCCTCCTCAGGCGTGAGCGGCTCCGGGCTGAACCCTTCGCCGGAGCAAAGCGCTGCGATCTCCTCCGGCGAAAATCCCCAAGACCGGCGCAAGGCCGCAAGCGCTATGGCGCGCGGCGCCTCGCTCTGCATCGCGTGCGACAAGGATTGCTTGCGCCGCAAGCTGTCATAAACGAGGTTGCCGATAAAGGCGCGATCGCCAGCGCCCGCGAAGCGGTGCGCCCGGCCCCAATCGGCAAGCACGACCGAGGCCGCCCGGCCGCGCGCGCCAATCTCGCTCAGAACGTCGATGGCCGCTTGAAGCCTCGCACCGGGCTGCATTGGAGTGTTTCCTGATAAAAGTGGAACCTGAAGCTCCCCCTCACCCCAGCCCTCTCCCGCCAGGGGAGAGGGGGCAGGGCGTGCCCACTGCAACGACGTGTCTCCGCGACGGAAGAAGAAAGGGCACGTTCCCCTCTCCCCTTGCGGGAGAGGGCGGGGTTAGGGGGTCTTAACGCTAATCGTTGTGCGTCGGATAGTTCGGCGACTCGCGCGTGATCGTGACGTCGTGCGTGTGGCTTTCCCTGAGGCCCGCATTTGTGATCTGGATGAACTCGGCTTTTTTGTGCAGCTCGGCGATCGAACTCGCGCCGGTATAGCCCATCGCTGCGCGCAAACCGCCCACGAGCTGATGGATCACCCCCAGCGCCGGCCCTTTATAGGGCACCTGCCCCTCCACGCCCTCGGGAACGAGCTTGAGCGTATCGGCGACCTCGCCCTGGAAGTAGCGGTCCGCGGAACCGCGCGCCATCGCGCCCAGCGATCCCATGCCGCGATAAGATTTATAGGAGCGGCCTTGATAAAGATAAACCTCGCCTGGGCTTTCATTGGTGCCCGCGAGAAGCGATCCGACCATGACGCACGACGCGCCGCCGGCAATCGCCTTGGCGATGTCGCCGGAATATTTGATGCCGCCATCGGCGATGACGGGCACGCCTTGCTGGGCGGCAGCCTCCGCGGCTTCCATGACCGCCGTCAGCTGCGGCACGCCGACGCCTGCCACGATGCGCGTCGTGCAGATCGAGCCAGGGCCGATCCCGACCTTCACCGCGTCGGCTCCCTCGTCGATGAGCGCCTTCGTCGCGCTGGCGGTTGCGACATTGCCCGCGACCACCTGGACCGAGTTCGACGCGCGCTTGATCCGCCGCACGGTGTCGAGCACGCGCTGGGAGTGCCCATGCGCGGTATCCACCACAATCAGGTCCACACCTGCGTCGATCAAATGCTCGCTGCGCCGGAAACCTTCGTCGCCGACCGAGGTTGCCGCGGCGACCCGCAGCCGGCCCTGCTCGTCCTTGCAGGCAAGGGGATGCTGCTCGGCTTTCTCGATGTCCTTCACCGTGATGAGGCCGACGCAACGATAGGCGTCGTCTACCACGAGCAACTTCTCGATGCGGTGCGTATGCAAGAGCCGCTTGGCCTCCTCGCGATCGATATTCTCTCTCACCGTGACGAGTTTTTCCTTCGTCATCAGCTCGTACACGGGCTGGTTGGGATCGGTGGCGAAGCGTACGTCGCGATTGGTGAGAATGCCGGCGAGCCGTCCGCCCCCCGATGGTGCCTCGACGACCGGAATGCCCGAAATCTTGTAAGACTTCATCAGTTGCAGCGCGTCTTTCAAGGTGGCGCCGGGTGCTATCGTCACCGGATTGACGACCATGCCGGATTCGAACTTCTTCACCTGCCGGATGTGCTGGGCCTGCACCTCCGGCTCGAGATTGCGATGGATCACGCCGATCCCTCCGGCTTGCGCCATGGCAATGGCAAGCGGACTTTCCGTGACCGTGTCCATAGCGGCCGACAGGATCGGGATGTTGAGCCTTATGCTTCGCGTGAGGTTTGTGGTGACGTCCACCTGCGAGGGCAGCACATTCGAAAGGCTCGGCTGCAAAAGCACGTCGTCGAAGGTGAGCCCCGTCACTTGCCGGATGATGGCCATTTCGAAATTCCTTGGCGCTTGAGCGCGCACCGGTGCCGCGAATTTTTTTTGGGGTTTAACACCCCTTTCCCGATCTGTAAAATGTGGGTTGGGCTTTACCCTGTCTAGCCGTGGCCCGGGACGCGGATATCCAAAGCTTTCCACGGAGCTTCTCCGGGCGCCGCAGTTTTCCTCCTGCAACGTTTCGCCTCTAGCCAATTGTCTTGGGTTTCGTTTAGGGTACCGCGAATCGCTTGAGAGGTCTGGGAATTACGTGAATGGAACTGTACGAACTTACCGATGACTTAATGGTCGGCAGTCAGATCGGTCCGGATACGATTCCGCTCATAGCCGCGCAAGGAATTCGCGCCATCATCTGCAATCGATTCGATGATGAGGTTCCGGAGCAACCCAGCTTCAGCTCGGTCGAGGAAGCAGCGGCGGCGCACGGTATCGTAGCCGTCAGCCAGCCCGTGCTGCAGCCGCCGGCCCACATCTCCGACGAGGAGGGGGCAGCCTTCGGAGAGCTGCTCGAGAGGCTCCCGAAACCGGTGCTAGCTTACTGCCGGACGGGCTCGCGCTGCGCAATATTGTGGGCGCTGAGCGAGGCCAGGAGGCGCCCATTCAAGGATATCGTTATTCAGGCCATGGGGGCCGGTTACGACCTGACCGGCTTTGTGCCGCGGTTTCAACAGCTGCATAGGCCCTGACGATGCCGGCGGGGGCTCCAGATTTTGACGAAGGCTTCCGGGCGAAATTCGCCCAGCTTCTCCTTTGGCGGCGCGATGTCCGGCATTTTCTGACGAGCCCGCTCGCCCCAGGCTGCATCGAGCGCCTCCTCGGGCTTGCCTGCCTCGCGCCGTCGGTTGGCCTCAGCCAGCCTTGGCGCTTTGTGCTTGTCGAAGATGCGGGCAAACGCAAAGCCGTCCGCGAGAATTTTCTGGCCGCCAACGCCGAGGCTCTCGCCTCCTATCATGGCGAGCGCGCCGCGATCTACGCACAACTGAAGCTCGCGGGCCTTGACGCTGCCCCTGTGCACCTTGCCGTTTTCGCGGAGCCGGACCCAGAGCAGGGCGCCAGGCTCGGCCGCCGCACCATGCCGGAGACGGTGGCCTATTCCGCCGTCACCGCGATCCACACGCTCTGGCTCGCCGCGCGTGCCGAAGGTATCGGCATGGGCTGGGTGTCTATTCTCGATCCGGCGCCTTTGAACCGCGATCTCGACGTGCCGCCTCATTGGCGTTTCATCGGCTATTTCTGCGTGGGCTACCCCGCGGGGGTGCAGGACACGCCGGAGCTGGAGCAGATGCGCTGGGAGAAGCGCTGCGATCCGGCCTCGCTGATCTTCCGCCGCTGACGCTTCATGCAAACATAAGGGCGGCGGCGCAAAACCGAACGCGGCCGCGATAGGGAGCCAAACGATGAAACGCCTGTCCGCGGGTGGACTCAGCGCCACCGTGATTTTCCTGACTCTCATAAACTTCGGATATTCCCAAGCGCAGGAGCCGCCGCGGCGCGTGCGCGGAACCATCGAGCGTGCCGATGGAGCCCGCCTCGCGATCAAGACACGCGAAGGCGCGGAGCTGACCGTGCAGTTGAAAGAGGGCGCTCCGGTCCTGGCGGTTGTGAGCGCCTCGCTCGCCGATATCAAGCCAGGCCTCTATATCGGCATCGCAGGCCGGCCGCAGCCGGACGGCAGCCAGCGCGCCATGGAGGTGCATATTTTTCCTGAGGCGATGCGCGGGCTCGCCGAAGGCCACCGGCCTTGGGATCTGGAGCCCGGAAGCACAATGACTAACGGCGCCGTCGCTGAGCAGGTGGCGGGCGTCGCGGGCCAAAAGCTGAAAGTGAAATATAAGGACGGCGAGAAAACCATCGAGATCGCGCCCAACACGCAAATCGTGGCGTTTCAGCCCGCGGCGTCCGCGGACCTGAAGCCGGGCGAAAAGGTTTTCATCGCCGCCGCCACAAAGCTCGCCGATGGCAGCTATGAAGCCGCGCGCATCGCCTTCGGCAAGGACGGGCTCACGCCGCCGATGTAAGGCCGAATCCGGTTGAGTAGCCACCTCCGTCATTGCGAGGGGTAAAGCCCCGAAGCAATCCAGAAGCGGCAAATGCAAGCCTAAACAGTAGGTTGCACTGGATCGCCACGGCGGCTTTGCCGCCTCGCGATGACGATTCTGGAATCGCCGCCGGAAGCATTCGACCGGTTTTGATATAACTCCTTGTGCAATGGCCTGGTAGGCACGCGGCCGTGCAAAGGCTGCAAGTTTACCCCGGCTTAAGGCGCTTTCACCTACCAGCGAAACACTGTGTTTCGAGCGTGAGGTGAGTTGTGGCAATCGATTGCAAGAAGACGGACGCGGCGCAGGACAAGCGCTGCAAAGAGCTGGCGGCGCTGCTTGGCATTCGCGAGGCGCAAGCGCGGGACCGGAGCTTGAGCGGCCGGTTGAGAATTATCGCCAAGCTGAAAGCCGCGCGCCGCGTGGAGATCGCGCGCGGCCGCTCCGGCTCGTGGCTCTACGATGTCAACCGGCACCTGAACTTGTGCGCCGCTCTGCGGCAGGAATACGATGCGCTGGCGGCGTTCTTTGCGGAAAACGCCGGCGAAAGCGCGGTGATGGCCGGTTAGAGCGCGCCGGCTTACTTGCGGATCATGCTAAACGTTCGCGCCTTCAACGGCGGCGATGACGGCGCGGGTGACCTCGTGTGTCGTGGCGTTGCCGCCAAGATCCGGGGGCAGCGTCTCTCCTTGCGCAGTCACCGTCTCGATGGCCTCCATCAGCCGCTGCGAGGCCGCGGGCTCGCCCAGATGATCGAGCATCAAGCACGCGGTCCAAAAGGCGCCAATCGGATTGGCCACACCCTTGCCCGCGATGTCGAAGGCCGAGCCGTGAATGGGTTCGAACATGGACGGCCGGTTGCGCGACGGATCGAGATTGGCGGTCGCACCGATGCCGAGGCTGCCAGTCAGCGCGACCGCAAGGTCGGACAGCACATCCGCATGCAGGTTTGTCGCGAGCACTGTGTCGATGCTCCAAGGCCTCAACACCATGCGCTGCGTCATGGCGTCGACCAGCGCCCAATCCACCTCAAGGTCCGGATAATCGGCCAGCACATCCTCGCAAACCTCGTCCCAGAAGACCATGCCGTGCCGTTGCGCGTTCGATTTGGTGACGATGGTAAGCTTCTGCCGCGGCCGCGATAGCGCCAGCTCGCAGGCGTAACGCGCAATGCGTTCCACACCGCTGCGCGTGAACACGGCCACGTCCATGCCTACTTCAAGCGGAAGCCCCCGGTGCGCGCGCCCGCCAATGCCTGAATATTCGCCCTCGCTGTTCTCGCGGACGATCACCCAATCGATTTCGCGGGCAAGCTCCGGCCTGAGCGGCCCCGGGATTCCGGGCATAAGCCGCGCCGGGCGCACATTTGCATATTGGTCGAAGCCCTGGCAGATAGCGAGCCGCAAGCCCCAAAGCGTGATGTCGTCCGGCAGGCCCGGATCGCCCGCCGAGCCGAAATAAATGGCGTCGTAGCGATCGAGCTGGCTGAGGCCATCGGCGGGCATCATCAGGCCATGCTGACGGTAGTAGTTCGAACCCCAGTCATAGCCTGTGAAGGACAGGCCGAAGCCGCCGTCCTGCAGCGCGAGCGCCGTTAAAACCTCGCGCCCCGCCTCGACGACCTCCGGGCCGATCCCGTCGCCGCCGATCACCGCGATCTCGTAATTGCGCTCCGCCATGCTGCCTGCCTTAATGGTTGGTTTGCGGGACTATGCGCCGGCCGCGGCGGATTTGGCAAGCGAGGCGGCTTTAGGGATTTGCCGGGCGGCGACGCCGGTTCAGGCTTATTTATCTGGAGCCCGGCAGGCGGGCGCGGCCATAACCGCGCCGTCGAAGAACAGCTCGAAGAAATCGCCCATGCGGTAGAAAAGGAGGAAATCCGGATGCTTGGCCTTCACTTCGAGATACTGCGCAATCATCGGCGTGGCGTTCTTCGCCTCCGCCGGCTCGGCCGCGCGATCCTTCCGCTTTAGTGACGGCGATGACGAATCCTGCTCCTTGGCCCAGCGATTTTGTAGCGGAAAGCTTAAGGCGAGGGGCGCTCCCGCAGGAAGGCTTACGTGGAACTTATCCCCGGCTACGGTCCCGGCAAGCACGGCGCCCCCGATGCTTGGTAGTGTCCCGGTTTAAAATCCTGCTTCGGGGCCTGACCTGGAGGCTTAACCAGTGACCTTTGAGTCCCAGGAGCGGGAACGTCATAGGTCTGACGCGTAGGCGATGGCGCACCAGTCAACATAGGGACCGACCTCGCGGAGCCATTCCTGATCGAAATGCCGTCGGGGCAATGCTTTGCAGCAGGCACAGACGTACTCGTTGATGATGCCCAGGCATTGCCCGTTCGTGGAACCAGGCGGAATAGGCAGCGGTGCTGCCAATGGACGGGCGGGACGGGAAGACCTAGGTGCGCAAACGGCTTACGTCATCGTGACGGAGGAGGAATGGCTGAAGCGCGCCGAGCCGCCCATTCCGCTCGGCCGCTGGCTCGTGGAGAATATGCCGAGGATCGGCGATCTGGAACTGCCGGATCGCGCGGAGCCGGACCGTCCGTCTCCATTTGAGGGCTGGGACTTCGACGGCAGCGAAGACGGTAAGTGATACGCCGTCTTCCCGTCAGTGCACCGAAAGAGACATGCACGGGTTGCAGCGCCCGGCGATCCGGTCCATCTTAACACAAAAGCCAGATTCCAACCCGACGGTCCTATGGTTTCGCACCCCTCCGGCTCTTCCATCAAGCCTTCTGTCCTCGCCGCCATCGGCAACACGCCGCTCATCCGTCTGCGCCGCGCCTCCGATGAGACGGGCTGCGAGATTTTGGGCAAGGCGGAGTTCCTGAACCCCGGTCAGTCGGTGAAAGACCGCGCGGCGCTGTTCATCGTCGAGGACGCCGTCAAGCGCGGCACGTTGCGCCCAGGCGGCACCATCGTCGAGGGCACGGCCGGCAACACCGGCATCGGGCTCGCGCTCGTCGCCGATGCGATGGGTTTCAAGACCGTGATCGTGATCCCGCAGACGCAGAGTCAAGAGAAGAAGGATACGTTGAAGATCCTGGGCGCCCGGCTCGTGGAAGTGCCCGCAGTGCCCTATAAGAACCCCAACAACTATGTAAAATATTCGGGCAGGCTGGCCGCCAACCTCAACGAGACGCTCCCCGAAGGCGCGATCTGGGCGAACCAGTTCGACAATATCGCGAACCGTCAGGGCCATATCGAGACGACCGCCGAGGAGATCTGGAACCAGACCGGCGGCAAGGTGGATGGGTTCATTTGCGCGGTTGGCACGGGTGGCACGCTGGGCGGCGTCTCGATGGGGCTGAAGTCGAAGAGCCGGCCGGTCACGATCGGCGTGGCCGATCCGATGGGTTCGGCAATCTATAATTATTATGTAAATGGCGAGCTGAAAGCCGAAGGCTCGTCGATCACCGAAGGCATCGGCCAGGGCCGCATCACGGCCAATCTCGAAGGCGTCAGCGTGGACAAGGCGTACCAGATCCCGGATGCCGAAGTGCTCGATGTGGCCTACCGCCTCCTCGCAGAGGAAGGCCTCTGCCTTGGCGGGTCGAGCGGCGTAAACGCCGCCGGCGCCATACGCCTGGCCCGCGACCTCGGCCCCGGCCATACCATCGTCACCGTGCTCTGCGATTACGGCACACGCTATCAGTCTAAAATGTTCAATCCACCGTTCCTGCGGGAGAAGGGTTTGCCCGTCCCGCCTTGGCTCGAAGAGGCGCCAGCCCTGCCGGACGTCTCCGAACGGTAATAACAAGCGTCTTCTTGGGGGGGTAGCATGACCGATTTCTCGTCGAAATGGCTTGTCGGGACCGATTGGCTTCAGCAGCACTTGACCGCGCCTGGGCTCGTCATCCTGGACGCGTCCCTGAAAATGCCGGCCGATGTCAGCACGCCGTACGAGCAATACAAGGAGACCCATATTCCTGGCGCGTTATTCTTCGATATCGACGAAATCGCAGACACATCCTCGCCGCTCCCTCACATGCTGCCTTCGCCGGAGAAATTCGCTTCCCGCATGCGCAAGATGGGCGTGGGCGACGGGATGAAAATCGTCGTCTACGATAATAGAGGGATACTCAGCGCGCCGCGGGCATGGTGGATGTTCCGCGTGATGGGCCATGACGACGTTGCCGTGCTGAATGGCGGCCTCAAGAAATGGCAGGCCGAGGGCCGGCCCGTGGAGGCTGGGGCGCCCGCCGAGCGCTCGGCAAGGCATTTCACGGCCCGCAAAAACTCCGTGCTTGTCCGCGACCTTGACGACGTCATGGCCGCAGTGAGTTCAAAGAGCATTCCGATCGTGGATGCGCGCTCCAAAGGCCGGTTCGAAGGCCGGGAGGCGGAGCTGCGCGAGGTGCCGCGTCTCGGGCATATGCCCGGTGCTCACAACCTTCACTACGAGACCCTGATTAACGAAAACGGCGCACTAAAACCGGCCGCGGAGCTTCGCGCCGCTTTCGAGGCCGCGGGTCTCAATCCCGGCAGGCCGGTTATCACGACCTGCGGGTCCGGCGTTACGGCCTGCATATTGGCGCTCGGGCTCGCGGTGCTGGGAAATGAGTGGGCCTCCGTTTACGACGGTTCCTGGGCCGAGTGGAGTGCGGCTCCCTCCGCTCCGGTCGCGCAGGGTTAACACCCGCTTGAGGACCTCCTCACCCCAGCCCTCTCCCGGCAAGCTCGCCTTGGCGAGCTTGCAACCATCTGTTTGGCGGCGCCTGCGTGAAGCCGGTTTCGTTGCCGCTGGCAAATCGCTGCGGGTTGCCGTGGCCGGTTGAAGCGGTTGGCACGGCTCGCGCTCTCCGCTTACGCGCTGGCCGCTTGCCGCCTCCCGCGCGAGGGGAAGGCGTTACGCCGGCGCCAGCACCCCCCGCGCCGCGTTAACCGACGGCGCCCTCGCCGGCTCCGCGAGCAAAAAATCCCGCACCGCCCCGATCTGGTCATCCGCCATGAGCCAGGGCGCGTGGCCCACCTCCGCAAACTCGACAAGCCCGGCCTTCGGTCCGCGCCGCGTCATTTCCTCGGCGGTTTTCTTGAGCAGCATATTGGATTCTGCGCCGCGCAGCACGAGCGTTGGGCAGCGGATCGCGTCGTAGGTCGGCCACAGATCGACGCCAGACAGGAACTCGCTGCCGAAATCGACGCCCGCGACCGCGCCGGGGCGCATATGGGTGATGATGGCGGGGTCGAAGGCGAGGATATAGCTGCCGCCGCCTTTGCGCATGGCGCTATGCTGCGCCACGTGCCGCCATTGAGCATCGCGCAAGGGACCGAAGGGCTTGCAAGCTTCGCGGAGGTAAGTCTCCACATCGCCGATGGTGGCGAAGGTGACGTGGAGGCCGGAATGCGCGCGCTTCATTTGCACAAGCGCCGGCCAGGGCACGAGCGGGCCGATATCGTTGAGCACGAGGCGGCGGATAGGAGAGTGCCGCTTGGCCGCGAGCATCATGCCCATGAGCCCGCCCATCGAGGTGCCGACCCAATCGACATGGCGGCGCGGCGGGCGGGCGCTGCCGCCGAGCATGCGCCGGATGCGCGAGGCTTCCCCAGGGGCGGTCACGCGTGCCAAGAGCGCAGCGGCGTCGGTGAGATAGAGCCCGAAGGAGTAGTCGCGCTTGTGCGGCAGCCATTCGCTTTGACCGCGGCCGGCAACGTCCATGCAAACGACATAACAGTCATCGGAGAGCGCGCCGGCCAGCGCATCGAAATCGCGGCCGTTCCGGGTGAAGCCATGCACGCAGAAGACGAGGCGGCTCGAGTTGGGATTGCCCCATTCGGCGTAGGCGATCTCATGGAAACCGTGGGGTCCGAGGCTTTGAAAGCGGCGCAGGTGTGGCTCATTTGCCATTCAGTGTTGTTCCAGTTTTTTAAATGCCGGTGAAGTTCATGACGCAACACTCAAAAGGGTTTTTTGTGCGACGCAATAAAATTTGATGCAATGCACAAAGGATAGGGATTGCTTCGTGCCGGTGCAAGCACGGCAGGGTTGCAAAAGCAAAATCCGTCCCCGCAGAGGCACAGGTGGGGCTAAGCTCCGGCGGGGACCCGGCAAGCACTTCGCCATGCCATCGATCGAGCGAATTTTTGCCGTCGAGATTACTGGATTCCCGCCTTCGAGCGTGTGAAGAAATCGCCGGACCACCCGTCGTCATGGCCCAGCTTGACCGGGCTATCCAGGATAAGTGTCAATGACCTCAATGTGTT
The DNA here is from genome assembly GCA_052145435.1 of Rhodomicrobium sp. GTDB lineage: Bacteria > Pseudomonadota > Alphaproteobacteria > Rhizobiales > Rhodomicrobiaceae > Rhodomicrobium. The sequence goes on from JBKQOR010000112.1 coordinate 12,616, forward strand.
AGTGGATGGCCGGGTCAAGCCCGGCCATGACACAAGGGTTTTGCCGCGGACGCTCGATTTTTACACATGCTCCATCGCGGGAATGACGCCGCGGAGGTCATACCACTGGTATCATTCACCCCGCCTCTTTCGCGACAGCGGCATTCCCGTTTTCAACACCGGAAACTTATCGGGGGAGAAGGTCTGCCCAGCGTGGGCTACCGGGGCGCGTTGGCGCTGCGCCAGGCGGCGAGCCGTTCCAGCAAGTGCTCATGCTCCGGCTTTACCGCCTTGTCTTGCGGAGCAGCGGCTAGCCCGGCCGAGAGAAGCCTGAACGTTTCCACGGCTGCGGCCCAGCTATCGGCACGGAGCGGCGCCGGCGAGGCGGTGCCCGCGGCAGCGGGCTTGCCGGGTTCATGCCGGATCGCGGGCGCGTCCGAAGGATCGTCCAACGCGGCAGCCGCATATGCGCTTCCCGCAGGGCTCCACCCGGTGGAAGCGCCCGATTTGAGGAAATAGCCGGTCAAACCGCCGGCGAGAATAACTAAAAACGCCGCGCCAGCGAGGTAAGGCCTCAGCATCAGCATCGAGGTGCGCGCCGGAGCCTTGTCGTGCATGCCGCCGGCATTGCGGACGAATTTGGCGGCCAGCCGCCGGCTAGCGCCCGCATCGCCGTCCTCGTCTGCCTGGACGGCCGAGGAGAGAATTTCGCTAGCGATCGGCCCGGCCGCGCTTGCAGCTTTCGCAACGGGTTTCTTCAGGGAGCCTTGCGCGCTCTGCCCTGTCCGGTTTTGTGTGAGAACGGGGTTGCTCTTAAAAGTGTCCCCGAATTTGTGCTCGCGGATGCCGCCCCGCTGGCTGCCGGCGGTATCGCCAAGCCCAGAGCTGCCCACATGGCCGCGCATATTCGCTTTCGCCCGAATTATGGCATCCTCCATACCCGCTTTGCTATAGCTAAGCATTGATTCATGGCGGACTCAAGGATTTATGGCAGTCTCAAGGAATGTCCGGCCCTTTTTTTCGAATTTCACATAAATTACACAGGAGAAAACAAGAAAACTATAAACTCTAGACCGGCATGCCGGGGCGCGCCGTCCGCGCCCTGAGCAGGCTCTGTAGCGCCGGTCAGGCTACGGCCACCTGAGGCTCCTCTTCCGGTGCACCGCCCTCCTGCGAGAGTTGCCGCTGCATACGCTCGGCGTCGAGCGCACCTTCCCATTTGGCAACCACGATTGTCGCCACGCCATTGCCGATCAAGTTCGTGAGCGCCCGGGCCTCCGACATGAAGCGGTCCACTCCGAGAATGAGCGCGATCGAGGCCACCGGGATAGTGCCAACCGAAGAGAGGGTCGCTGCGAGCACAACGAATCCCGACCCGGTTACGCCAGCCGCGCCTTTCGAAGTCAACAGCAGGATAGCGAGAATGCCAAGCTGCTGCCAGAGCGTGAGATCGGTGTTCGTCGCCTGAGCCAGGAACAGCGTTGCCATGGTCAGATAGATGCAGGTTCCATCGAGGTTGAACGAATAGCCCGCGGGGATCACAAGTCCCACCACGGACTCCTCGCAGCCGAGAGCTTCCATCTTGGATATCATGCGCGGCAGCACCGATTCCGATGAGGATGTGCCGAGCACGATCAGCAGCTCCTCCTTGATGTAGCGGATGAACTTGAAAATATTGAAGCCCGCGAGCGCCGCGATCGCGCCGAGCGCACCGAAGATGAAAACGAGGCATGTCGCATAGAAACACATCATCAACTCGCCGAGCGAGAGCAAGGTGCCGATGCCGTATTTGCCGATGGTAAACGCCATGGCGCCGAAAGCGCCCAGCGGCGCTACTTTCATGATGATGCCGACGATGCCGAAAAAGGTGTGGGCGGTCTGGTCGATGATGGAGACAAGCGGCTTCCCGCGCTCGCCAAGGGAGAAGAGGGCAAATCCGAAGAGGATCGCCAGGAACAGCACCTGTACAATTTCGCCTTCCGAGAAGGCCCCGACGACCGTGTTGGGAATGATGTTGAGAAGATAGTCGATGAAGCCGTGCTCCTTGGCCTTGGCCATGTAGCTAGCGACGGCTTTGGCGTTAAGCGCGCTGACGTCGACGTTCATGCCTGCGCCGGGCCGCCAGACATTGCCCAAGATGACGCCGATAGCGAGTGCCAGAGTGGTCACGCCCTCGAAATAGAGCAATGCCTTGATGCCGACGCTTCCGACCTTCCGCATGTTCTTCATGCTGGCGATACCGTGTACGACCGTGCAGAAAATGATCGGCGCAATCAGCATCTTGATCAACTTGATGAAGGCATCGCCGAAGGGTTTCATCGCCTCGGCCCACCCAAGGGGCAGCAAGATCATCGGTTTCAGCCAATCGGGCACCGTTTTGGGGTCCGACGGCGACAAGACGCCGAGCACCACGCCGATGAAGATCGCCGCCAGCACTTTCACATAGAGATGTTTGTAAAACGGCTGGTGAGGCGGGGCCGGCGTGGACGCGGCCGCGTGCGATGGTGCCATAATGTTTTTCCTCCTGTGAGGCCGGGCGTTTTTTCCGCTATCGAATCGATAGCTGCATCCTTGAGCGGCTCACTTTCTAGTTTCGCAGCCGCGGCGGAAGCTTGCAAGGCATAGGTCTGGCCGGGAGGGGCTCAGATTGAAATTCCGCAACGGCGACAGACGGAAGGACGAGATCACGCGCAGCGGCGAGGCGTCGTGATACTTCTCCTTTGGGGCAAAACCGGCTGCAGGACCGGCTTGTTCATGGGCTCGAAAGCGGGAACCAATGCAGGGCCTGTCAAGACATTGGCCTCTTGGTATTGAAGCGGCGCGTCAAGCGCAGGCGCATCGTGGCGCGCGGCAGAGAAACGGGCAGCCGGACCGATTCAGGGTTCCGGACTTGAGGCGGTCCGGCTGCAGAACGCCATCCCAGGGGCGCTTAGTTCTTTTTGTCTTCGCCCTGCTGCGAGGCTTGGTCCTCTTCCTTCGGGGCGTCCTTTACCATGACCTCGCCCTTGGAATTAATGGTGACGAGCGCGCCGATGTCGGCGTTCGAATTGCTGTCGTAGCTTGTGACGCGCCACGTCACTTCGTTCTCGGTACCATCCTCCTCGACGGCGAGAAATGCGTTCGGCAGCTTCTTGTCGTCGATCTTCCTAACGGTCACGGTCTTGTAGATCTTGGACGTGTTCCCTTCGGGGCTCACGGCCATCAATTGCAGGACGAGGTGGGCTTGCGTGCCGTCGCCTGAGGGCGAGGTGAGGACCGTCGCGCGGAACACGCCGCTCGCATCGCCTTCGGACCATGTGCCGGCGGTTGCGACCTCGGTCACTTCGGGGGGAATCGAGAGAACGAGCTTCGCCGCATCCTCCGCCTTGGCGGTTGAAAGCGTTGCAAACGCTACGATAAAGGTTGCGGCCAGTTTCCGGAACATTAAAACTCTCCTTCGGTGAGCGGTACGATCTGGGATGGCGGTTCGGCCAGTTTGCTGGGTATGGGCCGGTTGCGACATTTGCATGGCGATGTCAACCTTGGGCTACATTAGGCCCCCGCTGTGTTTTGTACAAACGCTCAGCCGCCGTTCTTCAACAATCCTATATGAGGAATATAGTGTCCGATCCCAACGCTCTTTCGCAAGCCCTCGCGTTATTCTCCCCGATTCACAAAGATGGTTATAAGTTCGTTGCCGGGGCTGCGGCGATAACCGTCGTTGCGTTTTTGCTCTCCGGCATTTTGGGGCTCCTCGGCACAGGCGCCACCTTGGCATTAGCGTTTTTCTTCCGGGATCCGCAGCGGACGGTGCCTGCGCGCGATGGCCTCGTCATAGCTCCCGCCGACGGCACGGTGATCGGGATCGAGACTGCCGCGCCGCCGCCGGAGCTCGGCCTTGGCGCCGATCCCCTGACCCGCGTTTCCATCTTTCTTTCTTTGCTCGACGTTCACGTGATTAGAGCGCCTGTTTCCGGGCGGATAGAGACCTCGGCATACAGGCCCGGGCTGCACCGCAATGCTGCCGCACCTGAAGCGCCGGCTGAGAATGAGCGTCACGGTTTTTCGATTGAAACCAAGGAGGCGCTGCGCATTGGCACGGTTCTCGTCGCGGGTGCCGCCGCGAGGCGGATCGTCACAAGCGTTGGACAAGGCGATAGCGTCGCCGCGGGCGAGCGGATCGGGATCATACGGTTTGGTAGCCGCGCCGATATCTATTTACCGGCGTCGCCGTCCATACTCGTCGCGGAAGGGCAGCGGACGATTGCAGGCGAGACCATTATCGCGGATTTGGACTCACAGGAACCCCGGCGCATATTCCGCCAGATATAATGGCGGCCCGCTATCGTTTCCTTTTGGAAGGGAAAGGGGGCAAACGGGAAACAGTCTCTCAACCGTCATTCCCGCGAAAGCGGGAATCCATTTATGGCGGGAAAACAGTCCCTTAGATGGATTCCCGCATGCGCGGGAATGACGACCGAGCCCGGAATTTCCCGGCTTTAAGCCGGTCCGGCGATTTCTGCGCACGCTCATGGGTGGGAATGACACCGCAAAACGCCAGCGCGGAAATATCGGGGGCATCAAGATCGGGGTTGCATTTTCTGCCGGGAAACGCTGCAATTGCGGGAACGCTATGGCGAAGGCCCTATAACGCCTGTGAATGCTATGACAACAATGTGCGCTTGGCGCGCCGGTGTGCCCCTCCCATGAGCAAGAAGCCCGGTACGACTTCGGATCGCGATAGGCGGCAAGCCTCCGGAAGGATCGATCGTGCGGCGTCTTTGCTTCCCAATGTCTTGACGCTTTTGGCCGTATTTTGCGGCCTGACGTCGATCCGGCTATCGGGCGAAGGCGAGCCGGGGCTGGCGATGGCCGCCATTTTCGGCGCGGCGGTGCTCGACGTGGCCGATGGCTTTGCAGCGCGCCGGCTTTCGGTTGCATCGGCGATTGGAGCGCAGCTGGACTCGCTTGCCGATTTCCTTAATTTTGGAGCCGCTCCAGCGATGCTTCTTTACTGGACCGGCCTGCATTTGCTGGGAGATGCTGGCTGGCTCATCGCCGGAGGCTATGTTTTGGCCACAGGTTTCCGGCTCGCGCGATTTAATGTGCAATTGCAGGAGAGGCGCGAGGGGGCGAAGGAAAAATGGTTCCGCGGCCTGCCATCCACAGGCGCAGCCATTGGCGTTTTGATCGCCGATGGCGCTGCAAATATTGCGGTGCCGCCCGGAGATGCAGCCTTCATCATGGCCACGGCCATGATCGGCGCGAGCGCGCTTATGCTTAGCACGCTAAAGGTGCCGTCCCTGCCGGTGCTGTTTAGGCGGGACGGCTCTGGCTCGCGGGACGGCTAATATCCGACGGGATAATTGCGCTGGGTCTGCACTCTTTCCCAAAACGTCTGGTTGTTGTAAAACCCAGGATAGCCGTTCGTGTCCGACATAGGGGGCATCGAATACGTCTCTCCGTACCGGTGACCGCCCACAGGCTGGCAGCAATAGCGGCGGTAATGACGCGCCGTATGGCGGTGTGCCCTCGAATGGTAGCCCGCAGGCGCGCCGTCGGCGCGGCTTTCCACCGTCATGCCAAAGGCGGCAAGGGCGGCGATCGTTAAAAGGAGCCGAAAACCCATGATTATCTCCCGCTTACGCACTTATCTGTAAAAGCCTAAGCGGCAGCCACGGTTCCGGCCATTCCGCCCTTATTTTTGACTATACGCGCCGGGGCCAGTCCGGCTAGTGAGGTTTTGCAACGGCTGAAGAAAAAAGCGCAGTCACACCTTAAACTGCGGCCTTCACCGAAAGCTGGGTCACGTAAGAGCTACCGCTGAAGCGCTGCCGTAACATCTCAACTTGACCTCTTTGCGTTGCATGAAGCAGCATCACGTCGCGTTTTATGAGGCCGTAGTTCAGAAGCTTCTCGGCGTGTTCAGAGGGAATATCGGTTACGAGGCAAGGGCGCCTGAGAATTTTTTCGAGCGAAGCCCGTTCACCGCGCGACATTTGAACTCTTGTCATGGCACCCTTACGCAGACAGTTTAAGGAAACTATTCCGGACAAGCATTGCAAGCCTTCCGGATTGCACATTTATTGTATTAGGCAGGATTGCGGCAAAAAAGCGTAAAGGCGGCAACGCGGAAATGCGTCAAAGGCCAAGTTCCAGTTTCGTCTAACAAAATTCGCAAACCAAAAGAGGAGGAGAGCATGACGCAGCACAGCGCACAGGAGTGGCCTTCGGAGCTTCGGCTGAACCCTGAGAAGACGGCGCTTCGCGTGGAGTTTGCCAACGGCGTTTCGGAAACTATTCCGGCAGAGCTTTTGCGCGTGACGAGCCCGAGCGCCGAGGTCCAGGGACATTCGCCTTCGGAGCGGAAGCTTGTGGCAGGCAAGCGCGATGTTTCCATCCGCGCGATCGAGCCTGTCGGCAACTACGCCGTCCGTCTCGTCTTTAGCGACGGTCACGACACCGGCCTTTTCACGTGGACTTATCTTTACCGTATGGCGCAGCAGAAAGATGAGATGTGGGACAGCTATCTTAAGGAGATTGCAGCCGCGGGGATGAGCCGGGACCCGCGCTGACGGTTCCGTCATTTAACCGGGATGAGGTGCTTGTTGAGAAACTGTCGCAGACAGCTGTTATTGTTGTATTGGATGCAGCAATTTCCGTATGAACGGATTGTCCGCGGACGATGATTTCTAAATATGCTCAATAGCTTCGATAAAGGGCCGGCCGCACAGCGCGCGCCTGGCGCATCTATCGTCAACCGCGACGAAGCCACGCGGGCAGCCGTACGTCCGGCTGTTCCTCCCGTGCCTCCGCGGCAAAGCGTCCTGACAAGATTGTACGTGCGCCGGTGGCTCGTCGCGCTTTTCCTAGCGGTCGTCTTTGCTCTCGCGGCCGCGTACCGGCTGCCTTGGTACGGCGTGGCGCTGGCATCGGTGGCCTTCGCCGCCGGAGCCGCCGCCATTCCGCGTTCTGGCTTGCCAATTTTTCTCCCTCCGGCGAATCCGGAGTGGTCCCAGGAGGCCCAGCCTCCTCAGATCGCCAAGGTGCTGATCGATGCGCTTCCCGAGCCCGCGATATTGCTTTCGAGCGACGGCACGGTCCTGTCGTTCAACGGCAAGGCCTGCGATCTCTTCCACGGATTGAAAACGGGGGCTCATCTTTCGAGCGCAACGCGAAGTCCGCAAATCCTCGACGCGGTGATGGACTGCTCCCCCGCCAAGCCGCTGCAAACGGTGATGTTTAGCGACCGCGTCCCTGTCGAGCGCTACATGGCAGCGACTGTGTCGTGGCTCGAGCCTGGGGGCGGAAGGAACCCATCCATCCTGCTCTTTCTGCGCGATCTCACCGAGCAGCAGCGTCTCGACCAGCTCCGGGCCGACTTCATCGCGAATGCCAGCCATGAGATTAAGACCCCGCTTGCCTCGCTCCTAGGATTTATCGAGACGCTTCAGGGCGCTGCCCGTGACGACGAAGCAGCCCGGAACCGCTTCTTGAGCATAATGGCCAAGCAGGGCGAGCGCATGGCCCGGCTGATCGACAACCTGATGTCCCTCAGCCGCATCGAGATGCGGGCGCATTTGAAGCCCCAAGACGTCGTCGCGATCGAGGAGCTGGTGATGCAGACCCGCGACGCGCTCGAGCCCATGGCCGCGGAGGCGAATATCAAAATGTCCGTGCACTCGGAGATCTGCGGCGCAACGGTTATCGGCGACCGAGACGAGCTCGCGCAGGTTTTTATCAATCTGCTCCATAATGCTATCAAGTACGGGCGGCCGGGCGGTACGGTAAAGGTGTTTTTGCAGCGGCTGCGGGAAGGCGCTTCGTCTTCGATTGAAATCGGTATCGAGGACGATGGCCCCGGCATTCCAAGCAGGCATCTGCCGCGGCTTACCGAGCGGTTCTACCGCGTTCCGGGCCTGTCGGCGCTGGAGAAGGGCGGAACCGGCCTCGGTTTGGCCATCGTGAAGCATGTGGTGAACCGGCATCGCGGAGAGCTGCGAATCTTTTCCGAGGAAGGCGTGGGCTCGCGGTTTACGGTTCTGCTTGCCGAGCACGCCCCCCCATCCGGCGGCAAGCCAAGCATGAGAGCTTAGGGGGGGTGCGGATATCCTATCCCGGCTTGGCTGGACGGTCTCCGTTGCGCCATGAATGCGATAAAAGTTGTGGGCTACGGGATCCGGGTGCGGCCATCGTGCACAAAACTATTGAAGCGCGTCCGCGGCGCACAACATGGATATGAAGCATTCGCTTTACAGTTTTCTTACGCCGTTCGCCCGCGAGGCGAGAGCTGCCGCAGCGCCTTTCGCAATTCGAAATAATGTGGGGAGACATCATCGAATAACTGGGAAGTTTGCCCCGAACGCTAAAACCCAGGCTCATGCATCCCGGGCGGCCTTTTCGCTCCCGGCGTAAGGAAGGAAATCAGACCGTGATGGAGCATCCTGTACGGACTTACGAGACGGAATTGAAGGCGCTGGACTCCATGGTCGCCCACATGGGCGGCTTGGCCGAGCACGCGCTGGGACAAGCCATCGACGCACTTTACAACCGCAATCCGGATTTGGCCGAGGTGACGCTCGAGAACGACAAGGCCATCGACCGGCTGGAGCGTTCCGTCGATGAGAATGCGGTTTCGATCATTGCGAGGCGCCAGCCCGTTGCCAGCGATCTCAGGCAAATCGTGACCGCCATCCGCATAGCGGGCGATCTCGAACGCATTGGCGATCTTGCGAAAAACATCGCCAAGCGTGCCATAGCGGTCGCTGGCGAGCAGCATCCTAAGCAGGTCATGACAGGGTTCCTGCATATCGGCGAGGCTGCGATGCGCCAGCTTAAGGACGTGCTCGACGCTTACTCGCAGCGCGACGCCGCGGCGGCGCTCTCGGTTTGGCAGCGCGACCAGGAAATAGACGCGATGTACAATTCGCTCTATATCGAGCTGCTGACGGCAATGATGGATGAGCCCCAAAATGCCGGCCTTTACGCCCACCTGTTGTTTAGCGCCAAAAATCTCGAGCGGGTCGGCGATCACGCGACAAACATTGCGGAGACGATCTACTATTGTATAAAGGGGAAAGTTCTCGGCGACGAGCGTCCCAAATCGGACAGCACAAGCCGGACGCTTGTTCTGTCGCATGCGGGAATTGCGAAAGGATAGCGCTTTTACGTCCGATGCAGGGGGCTAAGCGATGAATGCGAAGGTTCTGGTCGTCGAGGACGAAGAGCCGCTGGCGATGCTGCTCCAATACAATCTGGAGGCCGAAGGTTTTCGCGTCGCGGTTTCAAGCCGCGGCGACGAAGCCGAGGTCGCCATCAGCGAAGAGCCGCCGGACCTCATTATCTTGGATTGGATGCTTCCGGGCCTATCCGGCATCGAGCTTTGCCGCCGTTTGCGCGCAGGCAAGACCACGCGCGCCATTCCGATCCTGATCCTTACCGCGCGCGGAGAAGAGCAAGACCGCATCCGGGGCCTGACCATGGGCGCTGACGACTATGTGGTGAAGCCTTTCTCGGTCCCCGAGCTTATGGCCCGGGTGCGGGCGATCCTGCGCCGTGCCAATCCGGAGCGCCTCGCCCAAACCCTTGAGGTCGAGGATATCGAACTGGATCGCGAATCCTATCGCGTTACGCGCAGCGGCCGGGAGGTCCGTCTCGGGCCAACCGAGTTCAAACTGCTCGAATTCATGATGGAGAGTCCGGGCCGCGTGTTCACCCGGACACAGCTTCTCGATGGCGTTTGGGGGCGCGACGTCTATGTCGACGAGCGCACCGTCGATGTGCATATCGGGCGCTTGAGAAAAGCGATCAACCGCGGCAAGGAGAGGGACCCCATCCGCACGGTGCGCGGCGCCGGATATGCGCTGGGCGAGAAGTTTCCAGGCCAAAGCCTCGTCGAGTAGCGGAAGGGAGGCTGTCGCGTGCAACAGCTATCCCCTTTCCTCGACGACCGCCGCACCCCAGCCGCGGCCGAAGCCAAACAGCCTCGCGCCGGCGATCAAGTTGAGCCTTTACCGGCGATAGCTTCTGCTCGGCGCTTGATCCCTTTGAGCTGGCGCCGTTGCATCACGCCGTGACCGAACTTGGCGGCCGGAACCATTAACCAGCGGGGGATCGCTGCGAGAAGGGCGTACACCCGCTCAATTGGCCGGGGCGAGGCAGCCGGCTTCCCAACTCCGCCCGCTGGCCATTGCGGGCCCACGTGCCCTCGTACCAGCAACCGGGTACCAGCGGCGCGCGGTTCGAGGAAGAACTCCCAGCTCACTAAATTGCCTCCCCCAGCCGCGGGAACCGTCAGAATGAGATCGCGCTGCGGTTCGGCAGCGGCCACTATAAAGGAATCTGTATTACCTGGAAGCGATGGCATGACATCCCCCGGCGCGATACGTTGGAGCTCGGGAACGATCTCCGTTGCACTCGAATGACCGCCGTTGTCGATCCAATCGTAGCTGTACCAGCCGGCGCGTCCGGCGCCCATTTGCACCAGCCACGGCCACACGCGCTCTGGCGGCGCGGCGATCGTGACGGCGTGCATGACTGTCCCCGCCGCATTCGCAACGAGAGCATCGCCCGGCAGGGCGCGTTGGAATTCGTCCTTCGTTGGACAGGCGAACAGAAAAAGCATCGTCAACAGCTCCGGCATGCGGAAGGTCTCCGACGGCAGCTTGGCACATAGCAAAAAGGGTTCGCACATCACAACATCGTGCCGGTACGCGCGGATTGTCATTCCCGCGCAGGCGGTAATTCAGTAATCTCTACGGCAAAGACTTGTAGAATCAATGACATAGCGCAGTGGTTACTGGGTTCCCACCTCCGCCGGGACGACGCCCCAGCCGGTTAAAACTTACGGCGCTTGGTATAAGTTCAACGAATGCAAAATGGATCACCTAGAGGTGGTGCTGCCAATCATCTCGGCTACAATCGCCTGGACAGCGGCAAAATCGAAGGGCTTGACAAGAATGCGCACCGGGCCGAAACGGGGCTCCAAGCTTCCCTCAGCACGGCCTGTGGCGAAAACGAATGGGATATTGCTTTTGGAGAGACAATCCGCGACGGGATAACCGTTCTCAGCACCCAGCGAAACGTCGATGATCGCGGCATCCGGGGGACTGGCCTCGATCAGGGACAAGGCGGATTTGACATTGCGCGATGGGCCGAGGATTTGATATCCAAGTTCCTCAAGCCAATCGGCCAAAAGCATCGAAATCATCGGCTCGTCGTCTACAACAAGGATGTGCGGCATAGAAGCAACCGTTACGCTTAGCAAACGTATTTCCAGAGAACTACCACTCTTCTGCGGAGTTGGCCAGTATCGCCGCGGCCATTGGGGGGAAGGATGCCGTCTCGTACTCGCCGTGAGCGTCTACTTCAGATTGCAGAAATGCGTCAGCGATTATTGTTTGCGTTTGCCATAGGTCTAGTTTTGGCAACCGGCATCGCTGTTATCCTGATGTTCTTCCGCGTGGAAGAGTCTTCGCGCATCGTTGCCCACACACTTGAAGTCCGCGCCGCCACCAGCGACCTTCTCAGTCAGATCGAGAGTGCGGAAGCCGGCCAGCACGGCTATTTATTGACCGGCCAAGAAGCGTTTCTTGAGCCCTATGTGCGGGCTGTTCAACATATCGAACCCGCGCTCAACAAGCTACGCACTCTGACCATTAATCCGGCGCAACAGCAACTGCTTAAGGAACTCACCCCGCTTGTGGAGACAAAACTCAAGCTCATTGCCAAGATAGTTTCCTTAATGAGAGGCGGTGAGCGGGATACTGCGACGGACGCCGTTGCTGAAGGCGCTGGCGATAGGATCATGGATGATATCCGGGCCTTGATGGCAAAATTCTCCCAAGCGGAGCTCGAATTACTCAGAATAAGAGAGCATAATGAACGTCGCACCCGCTCTATCCTTCTGGTGCTTCTTCTTGGCAGTTTAGCAGGGGCATCCGTTTTGGCATTCCTGTCGGTAGAGTCGCAAAGGCGGCTCGTTAAGAAGCTCCAAGACGAAGCCGCGAAGAGAGAATCAGCTGAAGCGGCGTTGCGCCAGTCCCATAAGATGGAGGCGGTCGGGCAATTGACCGGGGGGCTGGCGCACGACTTCAATAACCTCTTGACGATCATTCTTGGCAATCTCGATACCATGCGCCGAAGGCTTGCCAATATGGGCGCGGAGGCATCCGGTCCTTTGGCCCGTCCGCTCGACGCAGCCTTGGAAGGGGTCAAAAGAGCTGCCAAGCTGACGCATCGCCTGCTGGCATTCTCCCGTCAGCAAGCCCTTGAAGCGGTGCCGCTAGACCTCAACAAGCTTGTTGCCGGCATTTCAGAGCTGTTGGTGAGAACGGCCGGCTCGCCGGTCACCATCGAAACGGTTCTGGCTGGAGGCTTGTGGCTGACCTTGGCTGACGCCAATCAGGTCGAGAATGCGCTGATCAATCTCGTCGTCAACGCCAAGGATGCCATGCCGGAGGGTGGCAAGATCACCATCGAGACCGCCAATGGCTATTTGGACGAAACCTATGCTGCCGGCTTCAATGAGGTGAGCCCTGGGCAATATAGCGTGCTCAGCGTGACCGACACCGGAACAGGGATCGACCCAAGCATTTTGGAGCGCGTCTTCGATCCGTTCTTTACAACGAAGCAGCCCGGCAACGGCACGGGGCTCGGGCTTTCGATGATCCATGGCTTCGTCAAGCAATCCGGCGGTCATATCCGCATCTATAGCGAAGTTGGCCATGGCACAACCGTGAAAATCTATTTGCCAAGGCTTACGCAAGAAGCGGCGGTCGCGGCTGTTCCAAAAGCGATCGATCTTGCCCTTCAACCTCTCGCGCGCGCAAGGGTTTCGGAGACGGTTTTAGTTGTGGAGGACAGTGAAGGCGTCCTTGATTTCGCATGCGCGGCCTTGGAGGACCTCGGTTATCGCGTGCTCATCGCAAAGGATGGGCCGGAAGCCATGCGCATTCTCGAATGCGAGCCAACGATCGATTTGCTTTTCACCGATGTCGTCATGCCCAAGGGAATGTCGGGCCGCCAGCTTGCCTTTTTCGCATTGCAAATGCGCCCCAGCCTCCCTGTCCTGTTTACCACCGGCTATTCGCGCAACGCCATCGTGCATCAGGGGCGGCTCGATTCGGACGTTCATCTTCTCAGCAAACCGTACACGCAAAGGGAACTCGCGCAGAAAATTCGCGCCGTTCTCGACGAGGCGGGTGAGAAGGCGTCCTAAAAAGGATTTTGCCGCGAAGTTCCGGCGCCGTATCCACGCATTGAAGGGAGCCGGAGTGTCGCAACTCCCCGGCTCCCGCCCCCGCTGAAAGGGTCGCGCTAGAGTGCGTCCGGAAAAGTGTGAAGCGGTTTTCCGAAAAGACGCACGATAAAACAAAAAGTTAGAGCCCGCTTTTGATTCCATCAAAAGCGAATAGGCTCTAAACCGCGCGGCGCCGCCGGCCGGCTGGATTGTATGCGATCGCGGCGTGATGCTGGCAATAGGGCACGCCGAAGGATTTGCTCCGGCCGCAAAAGTGAAAACCCTCTTCCATGGGATCGCCGATCGGCCAATGGCACATGGTTTCTTTAAGCTCGGCCAGCGTAATCACGCCCTCGGGCGCCGGCTCCAGCTCGGGCAGCGCGCGCAGCGGGATGATGGCCGCGGCTTTGCGCTCCTGGGGCTGCGGCGACGCTTTGAGGGCAGCGTTTCCAAAGGTGCGGTATTGAACCTGCGCCGACCTCGCAGGGAAAAGTGCTATATTGGATCTGGGGCGCGCCGTCCTGATCCGCGACGTCGTCGCGCGGCCAGCAAGTCCTAAGCGATGCACTTTTCCGATAACCGCATTTCGTGTCACTTCGCCGAGTTTCGTTGCGATTTGGCTAGCGCTAAGGCCATCCGACCAGAGTTTTTTCAGAAGTTCCACGCGTTCATCGGTCCAACTCATTAGTTAGCTCCTCGTTCAGTTCGGCGGACGAACCGCGAATAGGGATCGGGACCGCTGACTGGAGCCAGCGGGGCCACGGGCGCTAACGCAAGACAAGGAAACGAGGGAGCGGCCGGATGCCCCCTGACAAAGGGCTACCGCCGGGCAATGCCGGGGCCGGAAACGCTACCTACATACAGGAACACAAGGCTCGCAAAACCAAGTTGCGAGAAGGTGGCCAGGACGCTGGTGCGCTCGGAAGAAATGGCCACCTTACTATCTACAAGATGGGTCATATTTGCACAAAAGGCCGGCTAAGACAAATTGCCAACCCCTTAATCCGCGTGAATTCCGGCTCATTTCGATGCCACTGTGTCTTTTATGCCGGTTGACTCCGGTCACAACTCGCGGAAAATGAGGATGCGAGCATAGGCCGCCCGATTCCCGGAGCGGCTTTTTTTAATTTGAGGAAATAAGCGGCGATGTCTGCGGTGCTTGGAACATACTCACGGGCGAATGTCGAATTCGAAAAAGGCGAAGGCGCCTACCTTTGGACTCCCGCTGGCGACCGCTATCTCGATTTCGCAGCCGGCGTAGCCGTTAACGTCCTGGGCCATGCTCACCCGCACCTTGTTGCTGCACTGACCGCGCAGGCTCAGAAGCTGTGGCATACCTCGAACCTCTATCGAGTAAGCGGGCAGGAGCGGCTCGCCGCAAGGCTCACGCAAGTGACCTTTGCGAACAAGGTCTTCTTCGCGAACTCCGGCGCCGAGGCGATGGAAGCATGCGTGAAAATGGCCCGGAAATATCACGACTTTCATGGCCATCCTGAACGGTACCGCATTATTACATTCGAGGGCGCCTTTCATGGGCGCACGCTCGCTATGATCGCCGCCGGCAATCAGCCAAAGCACATCGCAGGCTTTGGCCCGCCGGTGGAGGGCTTCGATCAGGTTCCGCTCGGCGATATTGCCGCGACGCGGAACGCAATCGGGCCCGAGACGGCAGGCATCCTCATAGAGCCAATCCAAGGCGAGGGCGGTATCCGGCCCGCCGGCTGGCACTTCCTGCGCGTGCTACGCGAGCTTGCCGACGAGCACGGCATTCTCCTTATTTTCGACGAGGTCCAATCCGGCATGGGCCGCACGGGCAAGCTTTTCGCCCATCAATGGTCTGGGATCGTGCCCGACATAATGGGAATCGCGAAAGGGCTGGGCGGAGGCTTTCCGATAGGCGCCTGCCTGGCGACGGATGCGGCTGCCGCCGGCATGACGCTTGGAACTCACGGTTCCACCTTTGGCGGCAATCCGCTTGCAACCGCGGCCGGCAATGCTGTGCTCGACATAATCCTCGAACCGGATTTTCTTCCGCACGTCCAAGAGATGGGCTTGCTTTTTAAACAGCGGCTTGCTGAAATTACAGACCGGTACCCCAGGATCGTGGCGGAAGTCCGCGGCGAGGGACTTATGCTCGGGCTAGTGTGCAAAATACCGAATACCGACGTTTCCGGCATGTTTTTTGCTGAGAAGCTGCTGACGGTTACAGCCGGAGAGAACGTTGTCAGACTTCTTCCGCCGCTAGTCGTGTCGGAAGCGGAAATAAAAGAGGCATGCGCAAAAATCGACACTGCATGCGGGAGGCTCAATGCTACACTTGCAGGGTAATCAGGCACCCGCGGGACAAATGACACCCCGTCACTTTTTGGATATCGACAGCTACGATACCGATACGCTTCAGCTAGTCCTAAATTGCGCCCACTCGCTCAAGAAAATCTTCAAGAAGGGCGCGGGCACACGTCCGAAACTCGCCGAAGGCGCCGTGCTAGCCATGCTGTTTGAGAAAAGCTCGACGCGCACGCGCGTCTCCTTCGATGTCGCGATGCGTCAGCTCGGCGGCGAAACCATCGTCTTGAACCATTCGGACATGCAGCTCGGCCGGGGCGAGACCATCGCAGATACGGCGCGCGTGATGTCGCGTTATGTCGATGCGATCATGATGCGGTCTACCTCCCACGACAAGCTGATCGAGCTTGCCAAATATGCGACCGTGCCCGTCATAAACGGCCTGTCCGACAAGTCGCATCCCTGCCAGATCCTCGCCGACATCATGACGCTCGAGGAGAAGAAGGGCGCGCTCGAACCGCTGACCGTGGCTTGGGTTGGCGACAGCAATAATGTGGCAAACTCCTGGATTCACGCTGCCGTCCGCTTCGGTTTCACTTTGCGGCTTGCGGCGCCAAAGCTGCTTCAGCCGCCGCTAAGCTTCATAGAATGGGCGCGCTCCGAAGGCGGAAAGGTGTCGGTCGTCGAGAGGCCTGAGGAAGCCGTCGCGGGGGCGGACTGCGTTACCACCGACGTTTGGGTCTCCATGGGCCAGGAGCAGGGATCGGCCGAGCGCATCGAGCTTCTCAAACCTTACCAAGTCAATGCTGCCCTCATGGAAAAGGCCGCTCCCGATGCTATCTTTATGCATTGCCTGCCGGCGCACCGCGGCAGGGAGGTGACCGACGAAGTGATCGACGGCCCGCAATCGGTGGTGTTCGACGAAGCGGAAAACCGGCTCCATGTGCAGCGCGCAATTCTGGCGTGGTGCCTTGAGAAGGTTTGACGGGTGAGCCTGTTTCAGCAGCGTCTCATACCAAGCATCATATGTTTTGACCGGTCCGCAGCGCCGGCCCCGCTCAGGCACACAGGCGCTAACTTAACGGCGAACGGCGTAATGAATTGGGAATCCCCCCTCACCCTGTCCCTCTCCTACCGGGAGAGGGAACGCTGTTTCAACGCTCAGCGCTATATTCAGGCGTCCCTTCTCCCATAGGGAGAAGGGCAGGATGAGGGGCGTTGCGTTCAATCATTGTGGCGCTAGCAGCCTGTCGGACTGGGCTTGCCGTTGAGGTGATGTGTGCATCATGCCGCACAAAGGTGCCCGGCATCGAGCCTTATGCCGCCTTCAGCACGAACATGCGCTTCAAGTTCCAGGCCATGGTC
>JBKQOR010000113.1:0-19992 GCA_052145435.1 Rhodomicrobium sp.
GCTAAAATCCCCAGCGCAAACAGCGCGCGCGCTTGCGCCAGATGCAAATGCGTGGCGTGCAGACGTCGATCCAGCCCTTACCGCAGGTGCATGTGTTGCAGCCGTCGAACCACTCGACGCAAAGCCGCGGACATTGGCGCCGGAACCGCACCGGCTCGGCCGCGCCAGATTGCGATTGCGAGAGCGCGGGGCTCGGAGGCGTGCCCGCCTGCGCCCATGCCTGTTGCGCGGGCGCGAGCAGGACCAAGGCTATAAGAAGTGCGAGGCCGCGGAAAATCGTCATGCCGGTGCTCCCTTCGGAAATGCGCTCCCTTATGGTCCAAGCATTACCATACAGCCCGTGCGCCGCAAAGGGCGTGTCGATTGCGCATCCATGGCGGACGAAAGCGCGATGCAAGAAGGACGCACACTTTCATTCGCTGCCGATCCGGTATAGCTTATATTCCGTTTCAGATAATATGCGTTTGAGCAGGGTATGAGCACTTCCGGGGATTCCGAGGCCGGGTTGGACGACGGCGAGCGCGTTATCGATAGGTCCGGCGATATCGATCAGCGCCCGGTGGAAGAGCGCTCCGGCAAAGAGCTGGCAAACGCCGTCCCGTTCACGCCGCCCGCGCGCCGCTTGGCGGATTCGCCGCCTGTTGTGCAGCGCTACGAGGCCGCTTCCCCCCGGTCCCAACGCTTTCAGCCGCCTCCGCCGGAGCTTGCGGACATCGCGCTGCGGCTTCAAAAGGATCTCGACAAGCAATACGCCAAAGCCAAATCGCAGCTCGACGGGCTGGCCCAGAAAATCGAAGCCCAGGAGAAGCGGTGCCTGCCGCCGAAGCTCGACGACGATCTGCAGCAGATCCGGTTTCAGCGCCAGAAGGTTTTGATCGCGAACGGGCCGTTGCTTGCGGACCGCCTCAGGGAAGAGAAGAGCCGGCTCGCCGATCTCGAACATTTCAAAACGGAGAGCCGCCTATCGAGGGACGCGCACTACCCATCCTCGCCGGTGCTCGCCTTCGGAATCCTCTCGATCCTCGTTCTGGTGGAGGCCGGGATCAACGGCGTGCTTTTTGCGGACAGCAGCGATCAGGGGCTCTTCGGCGGATGGCTTGAGGCCTTGGTGCTCTCGATAACCAATGTTGGAGCGGCCTTTCTCTTCGGCCGCATGGCCTTGCCCCAAATGCACCGGCGGGGCCTGCTCATAAAGGCCGGTGCCGCCATTTTGTGCGTGGCGGGATGCGCAGCGCTCATAGCGATCAATCTTGCGGGCGCGCATTATCGCGATTTCAAGGCGGAGGCCGCGAGCGCCGATGCTCCGGCTCCGGTGCCGCCGAGGCGCGAAACGGCTTCGGTGCTGAGCGGGCAGAAGCAAACACCTTTAGGCACGCCCGTTCGCAAGGCACCGAAGCCCGCCGTCGCCGATCCGCCGCCGGCGCCGCCGCAGGCTCAAACTGCGCAGATGGAGAAAGCTAAAGAGCGCGAGGCCATCGCAAAATTCCTCGCCGCTCCCTTCGCGTTCGATAGCTTTATGAGCTTTTTCCTTTTCGTCATCGGGCTGTGCGGCGCCGCAATTGCCGCGCTTGACGGCTACAAGCTCGACGATCCCTTCCCCGGCTATGGCAAGCGTCACCGCAAGTTCGCCGCCGCGCGCAAGCAGAGCACCGAAGCGCTTCGGCGGATCTTAAGCCAGTCGAACGCGATCATGACGGGGAGCTTCGAGGCCATCGGCCGCAAGATCGAGAACTTCGCGCATGAAATGTCCGCGCTTCTGACCCTTCACCATGCCTATGCCGGCGATTGCAAGGCGCTGCAAGATAGCCTCGAGGAAGGGGCGAGGGACGCAGAGGTGCAAATCGCCGCCCACGGCCGGCTCATCGATAAGCTTTCCAGCCGCGATGCACGCGACCTCTATGCCATCGCGGTCAAGCAGCTTCCGCCGCTTAGCGAGAAACAGATCAAGTTCTACGAGACCCAAGATAAAAAGCTGAAGGCATTGCAAAAAAGCGCGTCTAAAGAGCAAAGCGACGTTCTCGGCGTGTTCGAGGCGGCCTCGGCAGACTTCCAGCGGCTCCTTGCCGATGCGAGCCAGGCGAGCTTGAACGCGGCTCTCGCTGCCCCGCCGCAAGACCGCCGCGGTAACGGCGCATGAACGCTAAAGCCATGATCGGGGCCGCGCTCATCGTTATAGCAGCGAGCCTCGCCGGCGGCGGCGTCTACGCCGTGCACATCTTGAAGCAGAAGAAATTCGATCCCGAAACGCTATGCCCGTTGCAGGGATCGCAAGCGGTAACCCTCATTATAATAGATAAGACCGACCCGCTAACGGCACCGGAGCAGGCGCGCATTCGCGGCGCTGCCGCCGCGGAGCGCGACACCGTTCAGCGCGGCGATCGCATTGCGGTGAAGCTGCTTCAGCAGAAGCCGGGCATGGCAGAGACGGTGCTCGAAACCGTCGCCGAACTCTGCAACCCCGGCGCCGAAGCCAATCCTCTGTTCGAAAATCCGAAGCGCGTCGCGGCCCGCTATCGAAACGCCTTCCGGGAACCCATCGAGGAAGCGCTCGCGAGCCTGCCTGCCGCGGGCTCTGCCCCCTCCTCGCCGATCGCCCGCGCAATCGGCGACAGCATAGAGGCAGCGCCGCCAAGCCCCGGCCAGCACCTCAGGCTTATCCTGATCTCCGACTTGATGGAGCACACGGACGAGGCCTCCGCCTATGCCGGCACGCTGAGCGAAGCGGCGCTGCACAAGGCCATGCCGCGGCCTGCGCTGGAACGGATGAAGGGTGCGGAAGTCCGGGTGATGCTTCTCGCGCGCCCGCGCTACGCAAAGCAGCAGGGTGCGGCGCTTGCGATCTGGCGCCGCTTCTTGCGAGCGGTCACGGAGCGCGAGCCCGATATCGTCCGCCCTTAGAGTGCGTCCGGAAAAAGTGTGAGCGGTTTTTCCGGCAAGACGCACGGCGAAACAAAAGCTTGGAGCCCGCTTTTGAATCGATCAAAAGCGGATAGGCTCTAGCCGATTCCAGAACCGTCGTCGCGAGGCGGCAACGCCGCCGTGGCGATCCAGTGCAACGCGCTGTTGACGCATGCATTTGCTGCTTCTGGATTGCTCCGCTTCGCTCGCAATGACGATTGTGAACGTTGCCTTAGGCGACGCCCGCGCGCAAGAGATCGTGGATGTGGATGATCCCCACCGGGACGCCGTCATCGACCACGAAAAGCGCGGTGATCGCCGAAGAGTTGACGATCTGCAACGCTGCGCTTGCGAGCATGCCGGACGTCACGGTCTTCGGCGAATGCGTCATGATCTCCGCAACGGTGCGGCCGAGCAGCTCCGGCCCCATGTTCCGCCGCAGATCGCCGTCCGTCAGTATGCCCAAGAGCTTGCCATCCTCGCCGGCGATGCCAAGGCAGCCGAAGGCCTTCTCGGTCATAACCACGAGCGCGGTGCTCATGCGCTCATTCTCGCGCACGATCGGCAGCCTGCCGCCGCGGTGCATGATGTCGCCCACGTGTTTCAGATTGGCGCCGAGCTGGCCACCGGGGTGAAAAACCTTGAAATCGAGCGCAGTGAAGCCGCGGCCCTCAAGCAGAGCGATCGCGAGGCAATCGCCAAGGGCCAGTTGAACCAGCGTCGATGTCGTCGGCGCAAGCCCGTGCGGGCAGGCTTCCTTGACTGGCGGCAACGCGAGCACAACGTCCGCCGCCTTGGCAAGCGTGCTCTCGCGCCCCGACGTCAGGGCCACAAGCGGCACCCGGAACCGGCGCGAATAGGTAATCAGATTGGCAAGCTCGCCCGTCTCGCCCGACCACGACAGGGCGAGGACAACGTCCTTGGCCGTAATCATGCCGAGGTCGCCGTGGCTCGCTTCTGCGGGATGAACGAACTGAGCGGGCGTGCCCGTGGACGAAAGCGTGGCTGCGATCTTCTGGCCGACATGGCCGCTCTTGCCCATGCCGGTCACGATCACGCGCCCGTCGCATCGAAGCATAAGCTCGACAGCATGCTCGAAATCTGCCGCGAGCCCGTTCGCAAGTGCGGCTTGCAACGCCTTCAAGCCGTCGACAGCGCAGCCAAGGGTCCGCGCCGCCACCGGGGCATACTCGACCGCCATGCCGCCACGCCGGCCGATTCGCGCCAAAGGCTGTCCCATTTTGCCCCCTGAACCCTCGCGCGCCCTCGCCGGGCCGCGCCGCTTTCATTATTATATCGCGTGTGAGGCTCCGCCTTGAGCCGCCGGGCTATGCGGCCGCCTCACGCTCATTCTCCAGCATGCTCGGCCTACAGCTCCGCCGCAAGCCTTTTCAGCTCCTCCGCGAATTTGGGACCGAGGTCGGGCCGCGCGAGCGCGAAGGCGACATTGGCGGTCAAAAAGCCGAGCTTGGAGCCGCAATCGTAGCTTTTGCCGCGGTATTTGTAGGCGAAGAACATCTGGTCCTGCATCAGCGTCTTCATCGCGTCGGTGAGCTGGATCTCGTTACCGGCACCGGATTTTTGAGTTTTGAGGATATCGAAGATTTCCGGTTGCAGAATGTAGCGCCCCATAATGATGAGGTTCGAGGGCGCGCTCCCCAGCGGAGGCTTTTCGACCATGGATTTGACCCGCCAAAGCCGCTCGTCCTCCTGCGTCTCCAGCCCGACCACGCCGTAGGAGCTTGTCTCGTCGGGAGCGGCCTCCTCCACCGCGATGACGTTGATTTTGGCGTCCGCGCCATACTTCTCGCGAAGCCGGTCATAAACCTCAATCATCTGCCCGAGGCAGCTTTCGCCTTCATGCAAAACGATCACGTCTGGCAGAAGGAGTGCGAAAGGCTCCCCGCCGGCGATGTCGCGCGCGCACCAGACCGCGTGCCCAAGGCCGAGCGGCTCCTGCTGGCGGGTGAAGCTCGTGGCGCCGGGCACCGGCAAATGCTGTTCCAGCTCCCGCAGCTCCGCCTGCTTGTTCCGGTGCCGAAGCACTTCCTCCAGCTCGAATTGGCGGTCGAAGTGATCCTCGATCACGCCCTTATTGCGCCCGGTTACGAAAATGAAATGCTCGATGCCGCCGGTACGCGCTTCGTCGGTCACGTGCTGAATGATGGGCCGGTCGACGACCGTTAGCATTTCTTTCGGCATGGCCTTGGTGGCCGGCAGAAAACGCGTGCCAAGGCCGGCGACGGGAAAAATGGCCTTGCGGATGGGCTTGCTCATGGTGGAAATCCTGGAGGCTGCGAGATGGGAAGATACGCAAATACATATAGCCTGCATAGCAGCATATTTCAGCCGGAATTGCGACAGCCCGGCAGCATTCGCGCCGAGCGGGCACAAACCGCCCGCTCAGGCGTTTCCTGCTGCGCGGGTGCGGCCGGCAGATTCCCACAATCTGCACCGATTGTGAGCCAGCCTCTCGCATGAGGCTTGATCCTGACACAATATGTAATAAAAGGTTACCTGGGGCAGGGTTTGAGGGAAACGCATTGAGCTTGAGCGAGGCCTGCGGCGGCAATGACCGGACGTTGAGAGGCGGCACTGGCCTGCAGCGGCCCGCGGTCATTTTCGCAAGCTTGGTTTTTTTGATCTGCAGCATCGCTGGCGCTCATTCCCAAGGCAACGCCCTTCTCTCATCGAGCTATATCACGCCCTTTCCGCAATCCGACCGGTATCAGGTCCGCGTCATAGGCGACTGGCTCGGTGCAGGGTTGACGTCCGGCCTACAGGACGCCTTCAAGAACGATGTCTCCCTTCAAATCACCGATATGTCCCGTTCAAGCTATGGCTTGGTTCGGGCCGAGCAACTCGATCTCCTGGGCGAAATCGACCGCATGCTGGCCGCCGGGCCCGTCCACATCGTCATTTTTATGCTGGGCGTGAATGACCGGGCCTCGTTGAGAGCGGGCGCGGGGCGCGCGCAACCCGTCTCGGCGGAATGGAAAGAAGCCTACGGCAAGGAAGCGGAAAAGCTTATCAAGAAGCTGCGCAACGCAAATGTAGCAGTCTATTGGGTCGGGATGCCGGTGATGAGCAATCCAGGCTTCAACGAATTCGCGGCGGGCGCGAACGACGCTGTGCGTCAAGCCGTTTACATCAACGGTGCAAAATTTATCGAAA
This sequence comes from Rhodomicrobium sp., assembly GCA_052145435.1. Lineage (GTDB taxonomy): Bacteria > Pseudomonadota > Alphaproteobacteria > Rhizobiales > Rhodomicrobiaceae > Rhodomicrobium. Next base: position 6,073 of record JBKQOR010000113.1, read on the forward strand.
CCTCGGTGGGGTTCACCGATCAGCTCGGCGCCTATAGCGCGTGGGGAACCGACATTACCGGGCAGACCAAGCGGTTGCGCGAAGGCGACGGCGTGGGTTTGACCCCCGCGGGCAATCGCAAGCTTGCAAGCTTCGTCGAGATCGCCCTGCGCCGCGATCTTGCGCAGGCCCGCACACAGCGGAACATTCCGCTTGCGGGCGACGAGGAGGAGCAGGCGCGCGTTGTGCCGCCAAGTCCTCGCAGCTCCAACGCCGCAAAGTCCGCGCTGGCGGGCCAAGCAAAGCAGGAAGGGCAGGCGCCGCTTCTCAAGCGGCCCGATCAGGCCGGCAGCAAACCGGATGCGGGCGCCAAAGCCGCGGGTGGCTTCAAGACTGAAGGCATGGCTCCGGCTCCGGCGGCACAGGATACCGCCCAGCGCGAGCAAGCCGCTTTTGCGGGTTCGGGCGCTCAACAGGGCGAGTTCATCTTATCCGATCTTGGCAACGGTCTCACCTCGATCGCAGTGATCTCGCCCGTGAGCGACTTGTCCATCCGCGAGATACAGAGGCAAACGCCGCTGGCAGACCGTCTCTACTTCAAAGTCTTGAGCAAGGGAGAAGCCCTGCCTGCCAAGGAGGGCCGCGCCGACGATTTCCAATGGCGGGAAAACGGTGCGGAACAGTCTCAATAGTTGTCTTTCTATACGTTCACATGTTTCGCTGGAGTTCTAATGCAGGGCAGTCAATTGCGCGATTGCGGTTTGTGGCGCTCCATTTGCGGGGCGGCGCGGGCGCGTGTCCTCATATTGTTTCTCTTGCCCTTGCTTTCGGGCTGCTTCCCTGGCTACAGATGGGGCGATGACGATTCCGGCGACGCCTCAGGGGCTGCGATCCCCCCCGGGGCGCCGGCTCTGAATCGCTCGTACAAGTCGAACTTTCTCTCGCTGCAGATGCCTTCCCTGGGCGTACAGAGCAGCCAGTTTCAGCTCATGCCCGACGTGGGGCCCGCATTCTTCAGCGCATTCTCCACAGTCGAGGCGCGCAAACCCGCTCTCTCAGGTTCGCCCAGCCGCTATTCTGCCGGCACGGACGCCAACCTTGGGTTCGAACCGGCGGTCCTGCCTCCGGCGAAGTCTCTTGCCAGCTTCTACACCGCCATCGCAGCGCTCGCATCGGGAAGGCGTCCGCAGCCTGTGACGGTTGTCCATTTCGGCGACGACCGGATTGCGGGCGACCGCTTTGCCGGCGCGTTGCGCGAGCTGCTCATAGGCCGGTTCGGCACGGCGGGACGGGGGCTGATGATGCCCGGCCTCTACCCGGTGCGCGGAATGAAGGCCGAACGTTCGGGACCATGGACGCTCGAAAGCGCCGCTGCCGGTGCGCCGGGCCCATTCGGGATCACGGCGGTGAGGATGACCTCGCAGGCGAGCGAGGCGTGGCTGCGGTTCACCTCCGCTCAAGGAGCTTTCGATTGGCTTGAGGTAACCTTCATGACGGGACCGGGGTTCGGAACCGCTCTCGTCAGCGTGGACGGCGACACTAAGTACATTCAAACCGGCTCGGCCGCTGCCAATGAGACCTCCATTCGCATAGCGGCCAAATCGCACGAGGTCTTAATTAGGCCCAGAGGCGATGGCCCGGTCTCCGTCCTGTCCGTGGCAACCGGAACGAACACGCCCGGCATCGCCTATAGCAATTTGGGCTTACCCGGGGCGACAGCGGCGACGCCCGGAAAGTGGACCGCGGATTTTGCGGCGAACGACCTGCGCAAGCTCAATCCCGAGCTGATTCTCCTCGAATACGGCACGCGGGAAGGCTTCGACGACCGGCTCGATGTGGGCCAGTATGAAATGCGCCTGCGCCTCGTCATCGATCAAATCAAGGAGTGGGCGCCGCAAGCCTCTATTCTCGTTGTTGGGCCGCCGGACGCCGCGCGCCTGCCGGCCTTCGCCGGCTCGGCGGGAGCGCAAGTCTGCCGCGCGCTCAACAGCCAGGAAATTGCGATCTACGATCGCATGACTGCAAACGCGGACGAGCGCATCGCGCGCTGGCATGCTCCGCCCCGGCTCGGTGCCGTGCAGCAGGCGCTGCGGCGTGCCGCGGCCACCAGCGGAGCATTTTATTGGGACTGGGCGAAATATATGGGCGGGCCCTGCTCCATCCACGCTTGGGCCTCGTTCACGCCGCCGCTTGCAGCGCCCGATCATATCACGCTCACCGAAGCGGGGGACGACCGCTCCGCACGCGGCCTGTTCGCTGAGCTTATGGCAGGCTACGACGCTTATCAGCGTGCGCTTCAGGCGAAGGCTCAAGCGCTTGCGGCATCGATACAGCCCGCGCGCCCGGCCGGCAAAAAGCGAAACGCCCGGCTGCAGCAACATTAGAGTAAATGGGCAGGTCTGATACTAAGCGCCGAAAGTGTTGACCGGCCCCGGCGTCGTCCCCGCGCAGGCGGGGACTCAGTAAACCCTTCGCTATGTCATTGATTGAGCGAATATTTGCCGTCGTGACTACTGGATTCCAGCCTTCGCGGGAATGACAATACATGGGTCATCGTCAATATCGCGCCGTTTCTGAGCGGCTCTGCTTCCCATTCAAACTTTCTTCGCTCTCACGGCCCGGCCTACGCGCTTTTCACGTCTGACCAGCGCGTAGACATATCTCAGGATGCCAATAACCCATGGCATTGCGGCAACGTACGCGAAAATGAGATGCCGCCCCGAGACCGCGGTAATGAGGTTCCAAACCGTTTGCGGAAAGAAGACCTCGCCGGCAAGGAGGGCTCCTCCCACAGACGCAGAAAGCACAAAACCAAGCAGGAGCGCACGCGCAAAACGGCTACTTGGAGCTTTCAGCGTGAAGGCGGTGAGGCCATATCCGGTTAAAATCAAGACGCCGGCAAGCCAAGGTGCCAGCGATACGAGCCCGCCCCCGGCAATGCCGGTCAGAATGCCAATGTAAAACACCGACCAGCGATCCGCCCCGTGCTCTGGGACTGGCAGGAACAGGGTCTCATCCTCATGCTGCGAGGTGTCTTCGACATAGTCGATCATGTCGCGGTCCGAGCCAGAAGACATGCATGCCTCCACTCAACTATCGCATTTGCCGCAGGCGGAGACGCCGCCGGTAGCAGCGAATGCCTGGAATGTAGTCACCGGACAGAAAGGTTGTAAGACGCCCTGCGACGCTCCAGGCGGCTTCGGATAAAATATTTACTTTTCCCCTTTATAGCCTCGCGCCCGCATCTTACATCAAAGGACTTGCCCGAAGGAAGACCATCGGCCGGCAGCTACCGCGCAAGCTCCTTGAGACCGAGGCGTATGAGGTCTTCTGTGCGCGGCGCCTCTCCTGCCTTTTGCATGGCGCTTGAGATCGCGGCGTTCGCTTGCAGCGGCGCATAGCCGAGATTGACGAGAGCCGAGACCGCTTCGGCCACGGGGGAGACCGCGGCGGGACGCGCCGCGCCATTAGCCGGTACCGCACCGATGGCCGCCGCCGCGGAGATTGCAAGCGGTGGCGCCTTGTCTTTCAGCTCATTGACGATGCGCAGCGCGACCTTCGGGCCGACCCCTGGCGCGCGCGTGACCATGGCCCGATCTTGCAGCGCGATTGCCTGGGCAAGCTGGCCTGTGTCGAGCGTGCTGAGGATCGAAAGCGCGACCTTGGCGCCGACGCCTTGTACGCTTTGCAAGAGCCGGAACCAGGCGCGCTCGGTGTCGCTCAAAAATCCATAGAGCTTGATCGCGTCCTCGCGGACGTGCGTCTCGATGGAGAGCGTGACAGCCTCGCCCGGCGGCGGAAGCGTCCCCAGCGTTCGCGACGAGCAGGCGACCTCATAGCCGACGCCGCCCACATCGATTATGGCATGATCCGCGCCGACTGTGTCGACGCTGCCGCGCAATTTTCCAATCATGGCTTAGTGTAGCGCGAGTCCCGGCCCATCCGCCCGTTCAGCGGCCAAGTTTTACACAAGTGCCGCGTACTGCGCCGCCAAAGCCCTCGCGCGGCGGTGATGGGCATGGGTGATCGCAATCGCAAGCGCATCGGCCGCGTCGGCCGTTTGCGGCGCGGCTTTCGGCAAGAGGTAGCGGATCATGGCGCGGATCTGGGACTTATCGGCATGTCCGGTGCCTGTCACGGTCTTTTTAACGGAGTTCGGCGCATATTCGGCAACGCTCATGCCAAGCCGCGCCGGCACGAGCAGCGCAATGCCGCGCGCTTGCCCCAATTTGAGCGCCGAGCGGGCATTGCCGTTCACGAAAGTCTCTTCGACGGCAGCTTCGGCCGGCATCCACGCCTGAAGCACCTCCTCAAGACCTCGGAACAGCACGGCAAGCCGCTCGCCCATAGGCTCTTCCGGCGCTGTCTTTATCGCACCGCAAGCCACGAAGGTGAGACGCGCCTCGTCCCAATCGACCACGCCCCAGCCAAGATTACAGAGGCCAGGATCGAGCCCAACGATGCGCGTCGAGGATGTTGGCATGGCGGCAGCTCCACTTTCCGAATCGGCATGAGCAGGGTTTGCCGCGGGCGGGGGTTCGGTCAAGTCCGTTTCACCCTGCGCAGAAGCTTTTTCGCGACTGGCGCGCGGTCCGGCTGTGCGGAATCGCCGTCATTGCGAGCGAAGCGAGGCAATCCAGGCTCAAGTCACGGATAGTGTTCTGGATCGCCACGGCGGCCGAGGCCGCCTCGCGATGACGGATGCGTCCGATTGAAAGGCGCTAGGCAAGCCCGTCAGCCAAAGCTGCCCCCTGACGATGCCGTTTTGCCTTGCGATGAGGCACCAAGGCAACAGCAGGCCGTGCCTCTGCCTTATTTGGGCTTTAGCCAAGCTGTGCACCCGGCAGGACCGCGCATCGGCGCGGGGTTCTACCGCCGGGTCGTGGACGTCCTCGCCGGGGCTCTTGGTACGAGTTCAATCCGGCGCGTGGAGCACAGCAGCTCCAGCGGGACGGCCCCAATAACAATAGCAAAGAGGTACCGAGTTATGCGACTACTCATAATGGCCGCCGCTTTTTTGGCCGTTTTAATGCCGGCGGCGCAAGCCACCCAGCGTCACCATCACCGTGAGTTTCATCACGCTCAGCATCATCGCTCTGCCCACCGCGTCCATCGCCGGGCCGCTCATCGCCGGGCCGCGGTCCATCATAGGCGGAGCAAGCACGAGCAGCCGGTGGACCGGCAAGCTAACCATGCCGCACCGCGACACGGAGGCGGCATGGTCACGGTACAGACAGCCGCCGGGCCGATCACGGTCGCCAGCCATCTCGCAGAGCGCTTCCAGGCGCTGATCGCGGACTTCGTCAAGGCCGGCTACAAACCGCGGCGCATCGGATGCCTGGCCCATGGCGGCCACGTGCCCAACTCGCGGCACTATGCCGGCGCCGCATGCGATTTCGACCAGCGCGGCTGGGGCTTGACCGTTCCATTCATGTATCACGCCCATGCCATCATCAAGCGTCACGGCTTTCGCGACGGTTGCAGCTTCAACGATTGCGGCCACGTCGACGACGGCCAGCCGGTGCACCACGCGCAGCGCAGGTACGATGTGGACTTCGACGGCTGAGCTCCGGCGGGGAGGGCGGTTAGTGCCGCCCTTCCCAACTTTGTGCGCCGTCCGTGGCCGAGCCACCCTGGTCCCCGATAAAGGACACAACCCAACTCAGCGCTGACCTTACGCTTCACGGTTGTGTGCTCGCGGGATTTGGCCTTTGCCACGCGGCGCCAAGCCGGTTTACCCTTCGGCTCCGACTCAGGAGCTTTGCATGAAAACCGATCTGCCCCGCCCCATCTATCTCAAAGACTACGCTCCCCCGCCGTTCTTGATCGATGACACCGCGCTCGATTTGGCGCTCGCCCCGGCAGAGACGGCCGTCCGCTCGCGGCTTTCGATGCGGCCCAACCCTTCGTCCAAGGATAGGACCGGCGTTCTAAAGCTCGATGGCGAGATGCTGAAGCTCGTTCGCGTGGCAATCGACGGAAAGGTCTTGGAGGAGGCGCGCTATAAGCTCACCGGCAAAGACCTCACCATCGAGGCTGTCCCCTCGAAACCGTTCACGCTTGAGATCGAGACGGTCTGCAACCCCGAAGCGAATAAGGCGCTATCCGGCCTCTACCGCTCGCAAGATGTCTACTGCACCCAATGCGAGGCCGAAGGCTTCCGGCGCATCACCTATTACCTCGACAGGCCGGACGTTCTTTCGAAATTCCGGGTGCGCATCGAAGCCAGCGCCAAAGAGGCGCCCGTGCTGCTCTCGAACGGCAATCTGATCGAAAGCGGGGACGCCGGCGCCGGGCGGCATTTTGCGGTCTGGGAAGACCCGTTTCCGAAGCCGTCCTATCTGTTCGCGCTGGTGGCCGGCAAGCTCGCCATGGTGCGGGACAGTTTCTCAACGCAGTCCCAGCGCAAGGTGGATTTGCGCATCTATGTCGAGCCGGGCAAAGAGGACCGTTGCAGCTGGGCCATGGAGTCGCTCAAACGCGCGATGGAATGGGACGAGAAGCGCTTCGGCCTCGAATACGACCTCGACACCTTCATGATCGTGGCCGTCTCCGACTTCAACATGGGCGCGATGGAGAACAAGGGGCTCAACGTCTTCAACGACGCGCTCATCCTCGCGCGCCCAGATACCGCAACCGACGCCGATTACGAACGGATCGAAAGCGTGATCGCGCATGAATATTTCCACAACTGGACGGGCGACCGCGTTACCTGCCGCGACTGGTTCCAGCTCTGCCTCAAAGAGGGGCTCACTGTGTTCCGCGATCAGGAATTCACCGCCGATGTCCGCTCCGCTGTCGTGAAGCGCATCGAGGATGTGCGCTTCCTGAAAAGCGCGCAGTTTCCGGAGGACGCAGGCCCGCTTGCCCATCCCGTGCGGCCCTCGTCGTTTATCGAGATCAGCAACTTCTACACCCGTACCGTTTACAACAAAGGCGCCGAGCTCTGCCGGATGATGCAAACCGTGCTCGGCCAAGACGGTTTCCGGCGCGGGCTCGATCTCTATTTCGAGCGGCATGACGGCCAGGCGGTGACGGTGGAGGATTTCGTGTCAGCGCTCGGCGACGCGAACGGCACCGATCTTTCGGACTTTTTGCTTTGGTACAATCAAGCTGGAACGCCGGTCCTCAATGCCCGGCTCGTCTATTCCGCCGGCGCCAAAACCGCGCGGCTTACGCTCAGCCAGTCCTACCCGGACACCGATGGCATCGCGAAAAACAAGCCCGTACCGATTCCGGTCAAGCTCGGGCTTCTGGACGCGAACGGAAAAGAGCTTCCGCTCCGGACCGCTGAGGGGCCCGTGCAAAACGGCCTCCTCGTCCTCCGGAAAAAGAAGGAGGTCTTTACCTTCGAAGGCGTAGGCGAGCGCCCGGTCGCTTCCCTGCTGCGCGGCTTCTCCGCTCCCGTGAAATTGATCGAAGGGACGGGCGATCGCGAGATGCTCACATTGATCCGCTCGGACAGCGACCTCTTCAACCGCTGGCAAATCGCGCAAGGATTCGCGCTCAAGCATATGACGCAAATGACTCAAGCGATTGCGGCCGGCAACGCACCGCGGGTCAACGCACGTTTCGTGGCGGCAGCTGGCGCCGTTGCGGACGATGACAGCCTCGAGCACGCTTACAGAGCTGCATTCCTGAGCCTGCCTTCGGAGTCCGATGTGGCGCAGGCGATCGGTGAAAATATCGATCCCGAAGCCATCCACACGGCCCGGATGACTCTGCGCGCGGGGCTAGGCAAAAGCTTGCGGGAGATCCTCGAAGGCATTTACGAGCGCAGCACGCCGGCGGAGCCCTATAGTCCGGACCCTGAAAGCATTGGGCGCCGCGCGCTGCGGCAGGCCGCCTTAGGCTTGCTTTCGGCGGGCAAGAGCCGCTTCGGAATCGCGAAAGTGAAAGCCCAGGCGCGGACCGCCTCGAACATGACCGAGGCTGTGGGCGCACTCGCCATCCTTTGCAATCTTGGCGGAGACGCTTACGAGGAGGCCCTGGCGCGCTTTTTCCGGCGGTGGAAAGACGAACCCCTCGTCTTGAACAAGTGGTTCGCCTTGCAAGCAACCGCACCCAGCCCCGATACGCTGAAACGCGTGAAAGAGCTTGCCTCACATCCGCTGTTTTCGCTTCAGAATCCTAATCGTGTGCGCTCAGTTTATGGCGCTTTCGCCCACGGCAATCAGGTCCGCTTTAACGATGCGAGCGGCAAGGGATACGAAATCGTCGCGAACGCGGTGATCGAGATCGACGGCTTCAACCCACAGATCGCATCCCGGCTGCTCAGCGCGTTCGAAAGCTGGCGTATCCTGGAACCTAAGCGCCGCGCGCTCGCGGAGGCCTCGCTGAAACGCGTCCTTGCTAAGAAAGACCTCTCGCGCGACGCATTCGAGATCGCTTCGAAAATCGTTGGCGAGGAGAGCGGCAAGGTGGCAGCATAGGAAAAGTTTTGATTCGGCGGCCCGTTAGGGTGCTACGCGAGTCATTCCCGCGAAAGAGCGTGTGAAAAAATTGGCGCGTTCGCAACAGACTCATTTGTCATGGCCCGGCTTGACCGGGCCATCCATGAAAAATCCAATGCGCTCAGTATGTTGCTGGATGGCCGGGTCAAGCCCGGCCATGACAGTGGGGCTCTGACTCGATTGCCTCACACGCTCCTGCGCGGGAACGCCGGTCGCGCAGCTTGCAATGCGCTGGCAATCAATTTATTCACTCGCTCGCAGGCGGGAAACCATTTATCGCGCTGAGCGGTCAAGCGATGTTTTTGCGTATGCTACTTTAGATCGATGGCGCTTCGGGCCTGGATTGCAAGGCTTTATTAACTAAAGCCCGGCAAAATTAAGGTCTTAGTGAGAAGGGTTAACATCACCGGCAGGACGGCATGTCCCTAAACGTTCTTCGCGAGACATTTACTCATTCCCGGTCCAGCGCCCGGCTTGCGGCGCTGTTTCCCTACGAGTGGAACGCGGCTCTCAAAGACAAGTCCGTGAACCTTCCAAGCGTTCAGGCAAAGCACGCCGGGCGGATTCCGCTCGCGCTTGGCCTTGCAGCTTTGATACCGCCGGCGCTGAGCGCCCTGGGCTATTTGCCCCTGGGGGCCACGGCCAGCCTATTTTGCCAAGCCATCGCTGCCTTCGCTTTGTTTTTGGCTTTTGCTGCCGCCCGGACGGCTACGGCCAAAATGGCGGCGCCTGCGGAATCTTACAGCATTCAAATGGAGGCGGTTGCCGGAGCCGGCGGCACGATTCTGCGCTGGCAGCTCCTGGACGGCCAGCTGACATGGATCGGGAATGCGGGAGCCTTGTTTCCGGAGGGGTGCGTGCCATCCAATTTCCGCGATCTGAGGCCTTATCTCCATCCCGACGATTCTCTCTACAATTCGATCTCCGATGCTCTGAAGAGCCAGGCGCGGCGCATTTGCTGGAATATCCGCCTCAAAGACGCGGAGTCCGGCTGGCGGGCATTCGATCTGCGCGGCGAGATCGCCAACGGCAACGGCACATTGGCACCCTATTTTTGCGGTGTCCTGCTGCCGGCGGAGATTCCGGGTGCCGAAGAGCTGGGCGAGCGAACCGGTGCGGCAAGAGTGAGGGTCATAGTCGAGACGCTGCCCATGTCATTCGCGGTCTGGGACAATCAAAAACGGATTCAACTTTGCAACCGTAAATTCCGCCAGCTCTACCGGATCGCCCCAGGCGCCGCTTTGCCCGGCATTCCATTCCAAGACTTGCAGGCGCAGGCGAAGGAATTGATTGCGCAAGGCCCAGCCGATACCTCAAGCGCACCCGGACGCTTTCAGCTTCGGGACAAAGAACTGGCAGACGGGACTTGGCTGCAGATCTGCGAATATTGGACCGGCGACGGTACAATGGTGAGCGTAGGCACCGACATTACGGTGCCGAAGCTCAGCGAGCAGCGCCTCCTCGAACGCGAGAAGGAAATGCGGGCGAAAGTCGAGGGGTACGAGCAGAGCCGCAGGCAGCTCGAAATCCAGACGCGGCAGCTTCGCGAGCTCGCGGAGAGCTATAACGACGAAAAGACCCGCGCCGAAGCCGCCAACCGGGCCAAATCGGAGTTTCTGGCCAATGTAAGCCATGAGTTGCGCACGCCGCTTAACGCGATCATCGGTTTCTCGGAGATGATGCGCGACGAGGTGCTCGGGCCGATTGGCAACAAAAAATACGAAGGCTATGCAAACGACATCAACGCCAGCGGGCGCTATCTCCTGGAGATGATCAACGACATTCTCGACATGTCGAAGATCGAAGCGGGGCGGCTAACGTTGGCGCCCGAATGGGTCGCGCTCGGCCCGCTTTTCACCGAATGTCTGCGTGTCATCCATCCCGGCGCGATAGAACGGAGCGTGCAGCTTCTCCAAGGCGGAAATACGCAGGTTTCAGTCTTCGCGGACAGACGCGCGCTCAAGCAAATTCTCATCAACCTGCTTGCGAACGCGGTTAAGTTCACCCTACCCGGCGGTAAGGTTTTGCTTCGCACCTACCGCTATCGCGGCAGTGTGCGTATTGCAATCGCCGATACCGGCGTCGGCATAGCGAAGCACGACATAGGCCGGCTCGGCAGGCCGTTCGAGCAGGTGCAAAACCAGCTGACCAAAGGCCACAAAGGCACAGGTCTTGGGCTTGCCATCTCGCGCTCGCTGACCGAGTTGCATGGAGGCAAACTCGATATCAAGAGCAAGGCCGGCGAGGGAACGACTGTGACTTGCATCCTTCCTGCTCACGATGACAAGGCTTTGAACCGCGAGGCGGCGTGAAGGGCGGCGCCGGCCCAGGCATCCGGCCGGCTTCAGAGAAAACCTCGGCCGCGGTCGCGGAACTTGCGCAACGGATGCGCGGCAGGGACGTTCCGCTAGGCGCGATCGTTGGCCATCTCAAGGACCGCGGTTTCGGAATCTTCATGATCCTGTTTGCACTGCCGAATGCCGTGATACCGGGTGTCTCGTTCATTCTCGGCGCTCCGGTGCTCCTGTTCGCTCTCCAGCTCGCAGCCGGCCGCGGCGAGGTCTGGCTGCCCGGTTTTCTGCGCCGGCGGACGCTACCGACCGCGCTTTTCGAAAAAATTGCGGAGCGCACGGAAAAATTTCTCATCTGGGCGGAGAAGCGCGTGCGCCCGCGCTGGATGTGGCTCGTTTCTGGCCGCGCCGAGCGGTTCCTTGCCCTCTATGCCGCAATTACCGCCGCGTTCCTCATGATGCCGGTTCCGTTCGGAAACGCGTTGCCAGCGCTTGGCATCTCATTTATTTCGGCAGGCCTCATCGAAAAGGACGGAAAGGCTGCGGCGATTGGGATCGCGCTGGGCTTTTCCGGCGCTATTTATATCGGAGCCGCGATTGTTTTGGGACTCGAATCGATCTTGGCCGTGCTCGCGCGGCTTTAGCGCAGTGCACTGCCCCGGAGATTTTGCCAAGCGCGGTCCGCAGCGCCGGCCCCGCGAAGGCGACGACCCAGCAGCCGCTGCGCTATGGCGTTGATTTCGCGCCTCTTTAACGTGGCGATTACTGGATTCCCGCCTTTGAGCGTGTGAATAAATCGATTGCTGAAGCATTGCAAGGCGCGCAACCGTCATTCCCGCGAATGCGGGAATCCATTTCTCCCGTTGGAACAAGTTCTTGTATGGGTACCCGCCTTCGCGGGTACGACGCTGCGGCCCAGAATTCCGGCGCCTTCGGAAAGTCCGGCAATTTTTTCACACGCTCGAATGCGGGAACGACAATTCATCCTAAAAAAAGCAGCCGGCCCGTTCCGGCAGTGAAACTTCACGCCAAAACAGCGCGGTGGCTGCCGGCCGCTTGTCACCCGCTGGGTGAGGCTCCATTGCCTCTGACTGTCATTCCCGCGAAGGCGGGAATCCAGTAATCCCGGCGGTCGAAGCTATTGATATAGCGCAGTGTTTACTGGGTCCCCGCCTGCGCGCATAGGCGCTAACATAGGCGCCGCCGTCATCGCGAGGCGCGGAACGCGCCGTGGCGATCCAGAGGAAAAGACGAGATGTTTGCGATTTTTGGATTGCCGCGGGGCTTCGCCCCTCGCAATGACGGTGCGGGGTACTTTTTCGCTTTATGTTAGCGCCTATGCGCCTGCGCGGGGACGACGCTGCGGCTGGCGCCAACTGCCGGATTTAGGTTCATCCATTCTGGCGGTATTACAATCCTGTAGCGGAGGAACCATCTCTTAGTCCGTGCCTTCTCAGAGTGACGAGAGCAGGAGCGTACCGTCATGAGCGTTGTTAAGAAGGTAGCGGTTGATTCGCCTTTTTCCTTGCGCGAGCAAACGCCCCCAGGCGGAACGCTTGCCGTCGTGGACCGCGCCGGCCTCACAAACGTGCCGGCCTGGCGGAACGCATTCCAGTCGAAGCGCAAAGACAAGCGCTATTACGAACTCGTCGAGGATACGCTTTGCCCCGAATTTACATTTCGCTACGTCCTCATTCAGGATGAAAACGGGCGCACAAGGGCCGTGCAGCCGTTCTTTCTGCTCGATCAGGACGTATTGGCGGGTCTCGGGCCGCGCTGGCTCGCATTGGCCGCGAAGGTCAGGCGCTTTTGGCCGCGCTTTTTGATGCTGCGCACCTTGATGGTGGGGTGTGCCGCAGGCGAGGCGCACCTGCAATCGGGCACCGCCGCTGCACAGCGCCGGGATGCGGAAACCCTAGCGGCGAACGCGGTTCGTATGGCCAGGCGAGAGAAAGCCGCGCTGGTCGTCCTCAAGGAGTTTCCCGCGGAATACCGGAGCGCCTTGTCTTGCTTTTTGGACCGCGGATTTACGCGCATCCCGAGCATGCCGATGACGCGGCTCAATATCGCCTACGCTAGCTTTGACGATTACGTGGCCAAAGCTCTCAGAGGGCGGACGCGCGGCCGGTTGCGCAAGAAGTTTTCAGAATCGGAGCAGCTCGGCCCCATCGAATTACAAATCGTTACCGACGCATCGGCAGCCGTTGACGAAATATACCCGCTCTATGAACAAGTGTACGAGAAATCCACAATGCATTTTGAAAAACTGACAAAGTCATATTTTCGCGAGATCGGCCGCAGAATGCCGGATAAGGTACGTTTTTTCCTGTGGCGCCTGAACGGAAAAATCGTTGCATTCTCTCTCTGCCTCATGGAGGGAACCACGATATATCCGGAATATATCGGGCTCGACTATAGCGTGGCGATCCGTCTGCATCTTTATTTCGTTGCGACGCGCGACGTGATCGAATGGGCGATCGGGCACGGCTTTACTTCGTTTGTGAGCAGCGGCCTTGGCTATGCCCCCAAGCTGCAGATGCGCCATGTGCTGGAGCCGCTCGACCTCTACGTCCGCCACACCTCGCCGCTTGTGAACGCCATCCTCAAGCGCGTGTTGCCCTGGCTGGAGCCAACACGCCGCGACGCGGTCTTGAAGCAGTTTCCGAACTACCGCGAACTCTGGGAACCGCCGCGCTAAGCTACCGTTTGCGAGCTAAAGCTCAAAGCTGCGTCGCCGGTTGTCATACCCGCGCATGCGGGTATCCATCTAATAGCTTGTTCTGCGTATGCAAATATAGATTCCCGCCTTCGAGCGTGTGAAAAAATCGAAATGCGAAGCCAGCGTATAAGCTACGAACGTCATTCCCGCGCTGGAATCCATTTATCGTGCTGGAACAAGCTATTAGCATGGGTCCCCGCCTCCGCGGGGACGACGGTGCGGCCCGGATTTCAAGCGTTTCAACGGGTTTGGCGATTTATTCACACGCTCGTTCGCGGGAATGACGGCCGTAACTCAAGTTCAACTGAGAGCGCTATAGACTCCGGCTCCGATTTTCCGGAAGCACTCTAGACCGAACTTCCGGCGCAGTTTTCGGGCAAGCATCTGATTTTGTGTAGAAAACCGCGTTTCCGGTTGATTTTTGTAGGCATGTAAAGTGCGCTTTTTCCGTTGCTGGCAAGGGCAAATCATGGCATGC
>JBKQOR010000114.1:0-3344 GCA_052145435.1 Rhodomicrobium sp.
GCCCGGCTTGAACTGAACGCAGACTGAAGCCACCGCAGTATTGCTTGGTCAATCCGGTGGGTTATCTTGCTGGCATTCAGCACAGGCGCGCCATCTCGCACGATGATCTTGGCTCATATACAAAAGCCGGCATCCCCAACGCTTTGGGTGAACACCTCGAGGCTCGCTTTTTTCACGTCCGCGTTCGAGAGCACTGCGGCCATGGCGAATCCGCGGCGTTCTGCCCCTTTCGTTGAAAGTCGCCCCGGCGCACTTGGCGGCACACGAAGATATTGAGAGGGCGTATCGACATAGGAGCACCACAGCATGCCGATAAACACCAAGCGATATCGCTCAGCCGAAGGATGGACGGCCCGGCGGTAGCCCCTCATGCCGCGGCGAGCTTTTCCTCCCACTCCAGGTTTTCGCCGGTAACGCGGCCCTTCTTGTAGGCCATGGCCAGGAGGTTTTTCCGGCCGGTCTGGAGAACTTTAAGCCGCATGCCCAGAGCGGCGAGTTCGTCCTCGATCACATCCCGTTTGACGGGCACCAGATCCCGGCCTCCGCTGGCGCGGAACGCCGCAGCGCGTTCCGCCTTGAGCCTGTTGAGCTTGGCGCAGATGCCGTGGCCCAGGCCCGCTTGAAACGACGTCGTAGCGCTGCGGCGTTTGGCGGACGGGTGCTGGTCATAAAGCTCGCTTCGCTTAAATTCAGCCGTTTCGGTTTCGAACGCTTCACCAATCTTCTCGTAGAGATAGCGCGCACCCGCCACGTCGGCTGGCAGGCCGAAAAAAATATGCCGGATATGCCCCTGAGGCGTCATTTCGTACCAGGTGCGGCAATCGCAGAAACCGGCAATCGCGCCCGCGCATTCGTCGAGGGGCGACCGGCGGCGGCGGTTGGTCTCAATGCCTTCGCCCGCGCAGCTTTGCGCCTTCATGCCGGTCTCGCTGAGCGTCAAACCGTATTGGTCGAGCAGTTCGGCGACCTTGCCCGCAGCCAGCAGGGCTTCCGCCTCGGTGCAGCCTTGTTCCACGGTTTTGCCGCGCAGCGCCTGAATGCGGGATAAAACCTTGTCCAGTTCCTCGCGGCTGCCCTTGTTGGTCTTGGCGCTTCCGGCAAGCTTCGCGCGGCGGCACATTTCCTCGAAATGCGCGATGGCATCGGCCGGAATTTCTCCCCTTGCCCCGCCTTCCTTGAGTTTTGCGGCGAGGCTGTCCAAGGTTTCAAACGACGCGCGGATCCCCACACTCGCCCGCCGGTGGACGGTTTCTAGCTGAAGGGAGAGAATGCGGCCGTAGGCTGCAGCGAGGCGCGCTTCTCCTGCTCGATTTGCATGGTAGCTGGCGTTGTGCATCTCAAACACGGGTTCCTCGTAAGCCTCGGACCGGATCAGTTGCAAGATGCCGGCGTCCGGCTCTGGAAGCTGGCTCGCTTGAGCCCATTCCGCCGCCAGGGCGTGAAGCGGGCCGTCCGGGACGTCGAAGGGAAATGCATCTTCGTCATCGTCCAGCCCCTCCAATAAGGCCGGGTCCACGCCGTCCAAGGGGTCGCCATGCCGGATGAAGTGTTCGTAGAGCGCCTCGGCGCAGCGCAACGGTTTTTTCAAACCCCGCCCTTTGTCCATGAAGGGGGCTGCCACGGCCAGCATGCCATCGTCGAGCGGCGTTACCGGGCCAACGGTCACGTGCACGCCCTGGTAAAGACAGGTGCGCCGGGCCCACCGGCCGCCACGCGCCATTGGCGATGCCGGATCGAAGATTGTCAGCCTTTCATTGCTGACAAGATCCGTGGCGGCTAGAAGCCCGCCACCGCGGTCTTCCGTGATTTCAAGAAGGCGAAAGGACGCGTGGCGCAGGAGCTTTGCCGCTTCCATCTCCGCGCCGCCGATTTTGCCGGTGCGCATGGCGCGATCGATCGCGGTATGCCCGCTCATGGACGGCGTAAAAAGATGCACGTCGATCGCATAACCCGCGGCATCCAGGGCGCGCCAAGACACATCGGGCGCGTCCCGCACTCCATGTAGAAAATCCGTAGCCTTGGCCTGGATCTTTGCCGGAAGCACGCAGTCCACGGCCTTCTGGCCTACGACGCGAAGATCGCCATGCAGCTTTTGCAGTTGATCGATAAACAGCGAATCCGTTCCGGCGGCCGTTGGCTTACCCTGTTTCACGATGTTTCAGTCCCCCGCGATGCTCTCCGTGATGAGCCTGTCCAGAAATTTCTTACCAGCCACAGCAAACATACCTTAGAAACTCGTTGAGTCGCATCAGCATCAATGGGCGGTATAGTCCTGCTGTGGATTGTCATGTTCTCAGGATCGAGGGCGCCGGACAGGTTCATGCACTCCGGGTTGCCGATGGCAGGTCTTGTCGTGCGACACCGAGTATCGCGCATCCTGCAACTAGCGGCGGTTTATCGGAGGTGTGCCGCAGCAATCTTGGGCCGCCCTCAACCGGCGCTTCTGGACCCAGGCAGATGATTTCCATAGGGGACCGAGTTCCGGGATGGGCTTGGTCGGCAGGTCACGCCACTCCCGCTTATCTCCTGGCAGGGGACGATCCGGCCTGTCCCGCGATACAGCGGCTCGCGGCCTGACGGAGATAAACATCCTTGTTGCGGTACAGCACAAGACACTGCGGTCAAACCGCACCGCACTCTGGGCGCCATGGCTTGATATCCAGGAGCGGCGTGCCGTCGAGACAGTCGAGGCCGCGGACCAGGATGACGCCATCCTCGATCGCTGTCACTGCCACGATGGATGTTGCGATTGGGTTTGGCCGCATGGGCGAGCGCAGGGCGAAAGTCCCGGCTGGCGTGCCGCCGTGGGGCACCTGCACCAGCAGATCGCGCCGGGCTCTGTCCATCCAATAAAGAATTTGCAGCCGGGGGTATGCTTGGAGCCCCTGCATTGCCTGCCGCCAAGGCGCGTCTATCTCGATCCGGCAGGTCGGGCCGTCCAGCCTTCCCTGGCGCGGGCACTCGTCGCGTGTGTGGAATGGGGTGCGGATGCGGCCGATGAAAACCAATGTGGCATCCGCGCGGTCTGGTACGCTGCCAGTAATTTCACCGGGGCGGATCGAAGACTCGTTCATTGTGTGCCGTCTCCTGAAATCTGCGCTGCTGGGCAGAGGCGTGCGGAACATTCGCCGCACTATTGCTTCGATGCCAGTCCGGCCTGGGTAATTCCACAGGGGCCTGCGGAACTCAGGCTGTCCGCTTCGATATCCACAAACTTGCTAGCAGCCTGTCGGACTGGGCTTGCCGTTGAGGTGATGTGTGCATCATGCCGCACAAAGGTGCCCGGCATCGAGCCTTATGCCGCCTTCAGCACGAACATGCGCTTCAAGTTCCAGGCCATGGTC
>JBKQOR010000115.1:0-8851 GCA_052145435.1 Rhodomicrobium sp.
ATTTCCGTGTCTCTAGCATTCAGCATTACGTTGTCATCGATATTGCTGAGCGCGTGGTTTTCCATCACCGGCGCGCCGAAGGCGGGTTGATACTCACGGCGATCTTGCGGGAGGGCGATCTCGCGCTCGATCCGCCAGGCCTCACCATCTCCGCCAGCGACATGTTCGGCTAGGCAAGGATTTCGAACCCCGCCAACACTATGGCACTTTCCCCTGTTCATGCGACTAGCGCACCGCATAGCCGCGTCGATTTCCTTCACCTGAACCAGCGCATAAAGCCGGTAGCCGCCATCGGCTACGTCGAGAGAAACTTCTCATGCTGAGGGCCGAGCGGACGTTCAAAAATAAAAATCCAGTCTTGAAACGTCCAGCTCTTTTTTTCGCAGATTAGCAAGGTGATTTTCATGCTTGGGGTAGGATGTTTGGGCCATGCCATTCGACGTGGCTTTTTGTCGGCGACATCTCAATTCGCTGAGGAATGCGCCTCCGTCCACTCGCTCACATCCCACAGTTTAAGGCGTTTTTCCTGGATGTTAGAAGAAATCATAAATCGGCCATTAGGAGAGAAAGACATCTGCACTTCGGCCATAGAAGCACCACCGCCGTAAAGCACTTTAAGCTGAGCGCCAGATGAGACATCCCATATCGTTATCTCTTCTGAAACAACAGCGCCACAAGCGGCTAGGCGCCCATCAGGAGAAAAGGCTACCATCCTGCATCCGGAAGATGCCTGATAGCCGCTAAAGGCCCTTATTTCCTCGCCCGTCGAGATATCCCAATATTTTATTCCGCTTTTCGTGCCGCCGAACTTGAACCCCTCGCTCGATAGCGCCGCACGCCCATCGGGCGAGAATGCTACTGAGGTAACCGAGCCGGCGTGCCCTGTGAACATCGAAAGTTCCTTACCTGTGGCTAGGTCCCATAGCTTCACCGCTGTATCTCCGCCACCGGTCAAAGCCGCATGATCATCCGGGGAAAAAGCAACAGCGTTAACACCGCCTTCATTTCCATCGAAAGTTAGAAGTACTCTGCCTTCATCTGCGTCCAGTAACACTACGGTTCGATATTGGGGACACAAGATTCGATGACCGTCGTATGAGAAGGCAACAGACCTGATGTCTGTCCATAGCCCCCTAGAAATCGTTCGGATCTCGTTGCCGGTATTGAGATCCCAGATCTTCAATGTATTCTCCCAGCCCCCGGATTGTGTCTTGACGCTGCCCCCGGACAAAACTTTCTGTCCGTCCGGTGAAGTGGCGATAGTATAAACGAAAGATTGTGCCGCAAGAGATTTTATTTCCTTGCCGCTTCTCACGTCCCAAATCTTAAGCGTTCCGTCACCACCGCCCGAAATAACTCTCCGGCCGTCCTTGGAAAAAGTCACCGGACCGGTGCCACCCCGAGAGTGCGTACTAGATAATTTTTTTGCCTCTCAGAAATTTTCGTCTTCGCATCGATTACGTGGAAGCCTTCAGGAAAGGCCTTCAAATAAGCTTGCCAATCTGCGATCATGCCTCCGCTGTCTGCCTTTATCCAGGCTGCTTCATCCTGCGCTCGCTTTTGCGCTTCCGCCCGTCGTTGCACTTCTTGGGCACGCTGTCTCTCAGATTCAGCAACCGCCTGTAGCCGCCGTTTCTCTGCATCGGCCGTAGCTTGCAGCTTGGAGAGTGCCTGCTCAGCAGCTAGAGCGGAATGACCGTTCGGCCAATCTTCGAGATATTTTTGGTAGGAATCTAACGTGTTCATGGCCTGTGCCGCTTTGAGCGCAGCAGCATCGCGCCGGTCAAGCTCATCATGAGCGATATCGCCATATCGCGTTGCAAAGCATTCAGAGGCAAAACGCCGAAGCGTCGAAAGACCGCCTGCCTTTTGCACGAGGTCCCAATCGGTATCAGTGCAGACGTCCTTTTTCTTTAGCGCGAAGTAGCCGACGCCTGCTATTGCCACCAAAACAATCGCAGTGGCGAGCCAGCGCCATCCGATCTCCCCGGAGGTTTTCGGTCTAATTTTGTTGCGCGGTTTCGCGGGCGTGGCACCGGGATTCGCCGGTACGCCCAACTTGGCGATGGCGGCTTCGATGCGATCAAGATCGTCAACACGGTCGGTATGCAGCACGTCGAAAGGCGGCGGGATTTCGCCATGAGGAAGATCCGCGCTGCGCACTGGGATAAGCTTCCCTTGCGCCTTGGCCCGCGTCGCCTCCGAAACCACCCAATCCGACGTCACCGACGCTGGGGACCAGATCACGATTGCACCCTTCGCAGCATCTAGTTCCCGAAGTATCACCTCTCTGAAAGTCTCACCCGAAACGAGGCTCGTGTCCCACCATACGCTGTGGCCACGGGCCTCCAGCTCCTTCGCTAGCGCTTCGGTAAGCGCGCGATATGCCTTCGAATATGAAATGAAAATATCGGCCATGACACCCCCTTGAATGCCATGTCTAAAAATCAAGTTCCGAAATTGCTGTCAAGGTGAGAAGCCAATTCTGCTTCTCGGGGTTTTGCGGTACTTCCTTCGAAATCATTGAACATCGGCTTTCGACCCCAACCCGATATCAAGCGTCACGATTCCCACGTTTCTAGGACGCAGCGCAGGCTCTGTGGCACGCCCTAACGGCCAAAACATTTGGCGGCCGGCATAAGTGCACGGTTGAGAGGGATTGAGTTCGATCTGAAAACTGCCGCGTCGCCAGAACCCCTGCCACTAGAGCATCGTGCGTTTAATCGGACGCAGCCGTCATCGCGAGGCGGCCTTGGCCGCCGTGGCGATCCAGAGCAGCATCAATGACGATTGCTCTGGATTGCTTCGCTTCGCTCGCAATGACGCGACTCCGATTTCAAGCTCGCCGCTCTAACAAAACTTGCTTACGCGATATCCCTCGCTAGTTCGGCTTTCACGGCCAGCGGAAGGATGGCGATGTGGCCGTATTCCGGATGCGTGATCGCAATGGCGATCTCGGACGAAGGCGCGAAGAACTTTTCTGCCTGCCCCGGCGCGAAGCGGAAATGCAGGAACAGCACCGACGACACCTTGCCGTCCGGCGTCGAGTATTCGAGATCGTGCTCGGCCTCGCCTTTGACGGTCTCGCCGCCGCAGCGCAATTCCATCATGCCCTCGACGCCGCCTAGCCGCGACAGCACCTGCCGCCGGCGCTCCGGGTTTTCGATTTCGAACATCACCGTTGCGGTGAGCTCGTTGCCCTTCGGCACCATCGGATTGTAGGCGGCCAGCTCATCGGCCAGCTGCGCCGCGCCGCCCTTTTCGATGCGCAGCATCTCCTGCACCTGCAGCCACATCGTGTCGTAGCTTTCAAAATAGAACGTGGCGTAGGGGCCAACCGCGACACGCCGGTTGGCTTTGATCTCGCGGATTGCGCGGCGCTTTTCGTCGCGGACGCGGGCATATTCTCCGGCCGGCAGAATATCGGCGGCGGCGATCTCGCGCTTCATGAGGCCTCCTTCGTCAAACCGTAGCTCAGGGCAAAAACTTCGATTGGGTGGTAGGGGCGCGTTTCCGGCAGCGCCTCGGTGCCGGCAAGGCGTGCAACACCTTGCAGGATATGCGCGGCCGCCAGCGGACATTCCGAAGCGACGAAGGCTGGCAGGTCCTTTGCCGCGCCGGCCTCCAACACCTCGGCGGCCTTGCGGGCAGCGGGTTTACCCACCTTGAGCGCCGCGTCGAAATTGTCTTTCTTCACGCCCCACGAGCCGCCATGGCCGGAACAGCGTTCGATCACCGTAATGTCTTGCGCCTGAGGCAAAAGCCGGAGCATTTCGGCGGCCTTGGCGCCCATATTCTGCGCGCGGGCGTGGCAAGCTAGATGCAAGGCGACCGGCCCGGCAAGCGGCGCCATGCCCTCGGGCAGCCCGTGCTTCTTGGCGATGTCGACCACAAATTCCGTCAAGTCGAACGTGGCTCCGGCCAGAGCCTCGACGGCCGCGCGCGCCGGATCGCTCTGCGGCACCAGCAAGGGCCATTCCATCTTCAGCATCAGGGCGCAGCTTGGGACGAGCGCGACAATGTCGTAACCCTTGGCGATCCATTCCTGCATGGCCGCCGCAACCTTCCGCGCATTGGCAACCACATCGCCGATCAAGCCCTGCTCGAGCTGCGGCATGCCGCAGCAGCCGGGATAAACCACTTCAGTCTCGACGCCGAGCTTTGCCAGCACTTGCCGCGACAGCCAGCCGAGACCGGGATCGTTGTAATTCATCGAGCAGGTGGCATAGAGCACCGCCTTGCGCTTGCCGAAAGCAGGTGCATCGGCGTTCGGCGTCATGCTCTCCTTTTTGGCGCGCGCCGTCAGGGTCTGCGATGCGTAGCGCGGCAGCTCTGCCTCGCGATGGACGCCCGCGACGCGCTCCAGCAGCCCGCGCATGCGCCGGTTTCCAGCCGATGCCGCCCAATTCGCGAGCGGAGCGGCGTATTTCGCAAGCTCTCCGTTACGATCCGTCTTGGTAAGCTCGCGATCGGCAAGCGGCAGGGCGCCTTTTCTCGCTTCCACCGCCCGGTAACGCAGCATCAGATGCGGAACATCGAGAACGAAATCGTGCGGCGGCACGTAGGGGCACTTCGTCAAAAAGCACATGTCGCAGAGCGTGCAGGCATCGACGACGCTTTTGAAATCGCTCGACTTCACATCGTGCAGCTCGCCGGAAGGGGCCGCGTCCACAAGATCGAACAGCCGCGGAAAGGACTCGCATAAATTGAAGCAGCGGCGGCAGCCGTGACAGATGTCGAACACGCGGCGCAACTCGGCATCGAGTTTCACCTCGTCATAAAACTCTGGGTTCTGCCAATCGACGGGGTGGCGAACAGGAGCGTGCAGGCTGCCTTCGGACATGGGAGATAACGCGCTTTTTGAGAGGGGAGTGCGAGGAGGCGGAGATTCGCGGCGGGGCTTCTTCTCAAAGCCGCACCCTTTCCCGCCTCCTGTTCTGCTTTAGGCCTTTTTCACCTCGTCCAGCGCTCTCTGGAAGCGTCCGGCGTGCGATTTCTCAGCCTTCGCCAGCGTTTCGAACCACTCGGCGATTTCCTCGAAGCCTTCCTCGCGCGCGGTGCGGGCCATCGAGGGATACATGTCGGTGTATTCGTGCGTTTCGCCAGCTATGGCAGCAGCAAGATTGTCGGCTGTTGGTCCGATGGGCATGCCCGTAGCGGGATCGCCAGCTTCCTCGAGATATTCGAGATGGCCGTGAGCGTGGCCTGTCTCGCCTTCCGCCGTTGAGCGGAACACCACGGCGGTGTCGTTGAAACCTTCCACATCGGCCTTTTGAGCGAAATATAGATAGCGGCGGTTAGCCTGACTTTCGCCGGCAAATGCCTCTTTGAGATGCTGTTCGGTCTTGCTGCCTTTAAGCTTGGGCATCGTCAACTCCTAAATTTTAGAATGGCGATATGCGCGCATGCGTTAACGCGCGACGGTTGCACATTAGAATCATTCTAAAGAATGTCAACCTGGGTTTTCGGGGGAATTCTATGATGGCCGGGCGCGGGGAGATACAAAATGCGGCGAATCCGCGCGGCGCGCAGCGAGCACACCGGCAACTTAAGGTCCCTGCTCCATAGCGTCAAGCCTCCGCCATCGTTCTCCGCTATGTTCCCACGCCGTCCTACAACGGCGATGCCCGCTTTTGTGAGAACGAAGCGGAGCGGCTTTCATCCCCGACTTCCTTGGCAGAGCACTCCAGCCGCCAGGACAGCCCCTCCGGCGCAAATTCGAGATCGACTTTGGCATCGAGGCTTTCCATCGCCAGCCGGGAAATCACCGTCCAGCCGAAGCCGCGCTTGGCCGGCGCCGCGACGGGCGGGCCGCCCTTTTCGCGCCAGCTCATCGCGAAGGTTTCCTCTCCGCCTCCGGCACATGCAAGGCCCCATCCGACCTCGAGGCGGCCAGCGTCATTGGAGAGCGCGCCGTATTTGCCTGCATTGGTGGCAAGCTCGTGCAGGGCCATGCCGATAGTCTGCGCCGCGGAGGCGGAAATGAAAAGTGGAGGTCCATGCAGTGCAATCCGCGTGCCGATCAAGTCCTTGAAATGCGCGAGCTGGGAGCGCACAAGCTCTTCCAGAGGCACCCCTTTCCATTCGTTTTTGACAAGCAGGTCCTGGCTCGCAGACATGGCCTGAATGCGCTCCCCGAACCGGCCGATGAAGTCTTGCGGCTTCGTTGCAAGGGTCTGCCGGGCGACAGCCAGCACCACCGCAAGCATGTTCTTGGCACGGTGGTTAACCTCGTGAATGAGGAGATCGACCTGCTCTTCGTGGCGCCTGCGCTCGGTGATGTCGCGAATGATACCGGTGAAGTAGCGTTTGTCCGCTACACGCCATTCCGCCACCGCGAGGTCGCCGGCGAAAATAGAGCCGTCCTTGCGGCGGCACTCGACTTCGCGCCCGATGCCAATAATCTTGGGGTTGCCGGTCCGGCGATACGCTTCCAGGTAGCTGTCATGGGCCGTCCGGTAAGGCTCTGGCATAAGCATGGAGACGTTCTTGCCGGCGACCTCGCCGGCCGTGTAGCCGAATATCTGCTCCCCCGCCGCATTCATGGATTGGATCTCGCCGGCCTCGTCGATGACGATGATAGTGTCGACAGCCGTGGCGACGATGGCCCGCAGGCGCTCCTCGCTCTCGCGCAGCGCGCGCTCAGCCTCGATGCGGGCGGTGACGTCCTCGGTAAAGATTACGATCCCGCCTATGCTCCCATCCACTCCCCGCCAAGGACGCACCTCCCGCCGCAACCACTGCGTCTGTCCGTCTGCACGCTCGAGCGGATCCTCGGCGGCGCTGACGGCCTCGCCGGCGACTGCCCGCTGGTGCTGCTTCTTCCAGGTCTCCGGTATATGGGGAAACACCTCGTAATGCGATCGCCCGATAAGGCTCCGGTCACCGAGTTCGAAGTCTTTTATCCAGCGCTGGCTGGCGGCGAGATAGCGCATCTCGCGGTCGAACATGGCGAGAGCGGCCGGCGCCTGCTCGACGAAGAGGCGCCATTGCTCGGCGCTCTCTTTCAGGGACGCGGCCGACTTCTGCTCGGTGATGTCGCGGACAGCACCGACGATCCGGCGCCCGACGCCGGCGCTGTCATCGGCTGCGCCCATCAGCCCCAGCCAATGCACGCTCCCGTCAGCCCATAACGCCCGCAGCTCCGCTTCGAACTCTCGTCCCTTCCCGGCCACGCGCGTGAGCAAGTTCTGCCAAGTGCCCCGGTCGGCGGGATGAAGCGCGCCCGTGACGGCAGAGAGCGGCAGCGGCAAGCCGGATGGCACGCCGAAACAGAGCCCAGCCGTCGACGATGCAAGGAACGAACCGGTTTCCAAGTCGAATTCCCAGGTTCCCATCCTACCGGCGCTCAGGCTAAGCTTAAGCCGCCTCTCGCTCTGGCGGGCTGCGAGCTCGGCGTTCCTGCGCTCGGCGATCAGAGCGGCGATAGCGAGTGCCACGAAGGCCGAAGCCAGCATCGCGAAATGCATCGCGAAAAGGCGCTCGCTTAGAGGAAAAGCGATGTCGGCGAAGCGCCCGAGCTGGCTTACGAACGAAACGAAGATGCAAAGCCCGAGGACCAGAGACCCCGCTGCGGCAAAAAGCGGGCCGCAGCGAACGGTAAGCCACAGGAGCAGCGGCAGCTGACTCGATAGCGGAGCCACGAGCATCCAGCCGCCAAACTCGAAGGGGAGAAGTCCAAAAGAATGCGCCGAGGCGAGCGCGTGCAATACCAGCACGGCGCTGCCCTCGATGAGCATGCCCCGGGACGGCCGCTTGTGCGCCGCCGATACCAGGCCCAGCAATAACGGCGCGGCCAGGACGATACCGGTAACGTTCGCCCACACGAGCCGGCTCCACAGGAGCGCGAATGGGGCTACCGTGTGGCCCGCGAGTTCGAGCATGAGGGCAGTGACCGCTTCCCAGACAGAGCTGCCAATTGCTGCGGCCGCCACCAGGCCGAGCACGCTTTTCAAGCGGTCCAGCTCGAAGGGGCGCGCGAACCAGCGTCCGAGCAGCGCGGCGACCAGCAGCGCCTCACCGGCGTTGCCAAGCGCAAATACGAAACAGGCGGGGACGCTGCGGCCAGCAAGCCAGTTCGCCAGAAAGCTCGCGCCCATTACCCAGGCCGCGACAGGCAGGTGTGCGGGCCGCCCCAGAACGATAAGGGTGCCCACGGCGATGCCGGCGGCCGGCCAGAACTGCGCCACCATCTCCGGTGTGGTGAAAGGAAGCGCCAGCCAAGCGGCGACGAAATATGCGAGGCCAGCAACGGCCATCCAAACGGGGCCGGCAGGTATGCGTTGGCGCAACTTGCCCCGCCATCCGTCATCGAGGCTGGCCTTGCCTCGCAACTCGAGAAGCATGTGCTCGTCAATCCTCCCCAACGCCCGCACATTACCGTGACATAAAATGGGTGGCAATCGCAATGTCCCGGCTTGGTTGCTTTGCGCCAGGGGCTGGCTCAGGCTGGCTGCCCGCTTGCGGAGTACCGCAGTCTTGCATCGCGATGCGCCTCTTGCGGCATTGCCGCCGGGCAAGCTTACGCTAAGCCAGCGGTGCACCCCTCGCGTATTCCTCGGACCAACCTTCACCTTTCAACCTAATTCCGGCAGTTGAGCCGGCGTCAGCCGCAAAACCCGTGCCCGAACAGCATGCTTGGCGATTTTTGCCGCGCATCCGCAGGGTGAGCCATTCCGCAGCGTCATTCCCGCGAAGGCGGGAATCCATTTCCGGCGTTGGAAGAAGCTCTTATATGGGCCCCCGCCTGCGCGGGAGCGACGCTGCGGCTGGCGCCAACTGCCGGATTTAGGTTAATTCATCCATTAAAACGAGGCCTGCATAGCCAGCCAAAATGGGAGATCGGATTCAG
>JBKQOR010000116.1:0-4176 GCA_052145435.1 Rhodomicrobium sp.
TCCCGCCCGCCTCACCAGGCGGCCGCCCGCGCACAACCGATATGCGCGAGGCGATGGATGCGATTTTGTTTGTGCTTCGCACGGGCTGCACCTGGCGCACCCTTGACGAGCCCTGCTTTCCGCCGCGCTCGACGGTCTACAATATTTTCCGCAAATTCCAGAAGGATGGGTCTTGGGAGAAAATCTGGCAGCATTTGCGTGGGATGCTGCGCGAAGAGCTTGGCCGCGAAGCCAGCCCCACCGCCGGCATTATCGATAGCCAAACGCTGAAATCGGCGGAAAAAGGGGGGCCAAAAAAAGCAAAAGTGAAGCAGACGCAGTGGGATACGACGCAGCCAAGAAGATAAAGGGCCGCAAAATTCACCCTCTCGTGGATACCGAAGGGCTACCGCTGCGGATCGTTGTGCATTCGGCAAGCATCCAAGATCGCGATGGAGCCGCACTGGTTTTGAACAAAATCCGCGAAAGCTTCCCAGGACTGGAGCTGGTCTGGGCCGATGGCGGCTACAATGCGCATCAGGTGCAGGCCGTGGCCGCAGCCAACCCTGGGCTGCGCATCGAAATCGTCAAACGCAGCGATGACGTGAAGGGCTTCGTGGTTTTGCCCCGGCGCTGGGTCGTGGAACGCACCTTCTCGTGGTTCGGACGGAATCGCCGCCTCGCCAAGGATTATGAAAACCTCGCCGAGACCCTTACGGCCTTTGTCTCGCTGGCCGCAATCCAGCTCGGAATCAGAAGACTCGCGCGGAGGTAGCTTTTGAGTCAGGTTCTAAACGCGACAACGATAGCGGATCGAGAAACACGGTCATCGCCTCGTCGAACGAAATGCCATGCTTGTCAAGATTGCTCAAGGCTTTGGCCGGATCCCAGTCAAATTCAAAGCGGGTTGGAATATTATTCATACTGAGGTTCTGAGAGCCAATATTATCGTCGTTGCTCATTGGTCACCTTATTGTTCGCGGTGACTACACATCATGCACATACTCGATCTGGGGACAAAAATGATTCTTTTTCGTCCCCAGACAGAGCTTCTTCCATTGCGCGCACAAACACGCCGCGGCCTTCACGGTCGGAGATATTATCGAACAAGATGGATATTGGTGAAAACTGTTTCTTTGCTCTTTTATAGCGCTTAAGAAGAGTCGGCTCGGTTCCCGAAATTAGATTTTGAGCGGTAATCATATGGATCGCCCCTCGTTCAGACAATTTATCGCGTCTCTTTAGCAATTCGACGTGCATGACCAGGATAACGTCATCGGCTTTCCTCGCGGCAGGTTTTCCACGCATCCGCTGCGGCCCCCTGAATCCTGGGACATGTTCGCGTGCCAGACACCAAGCGAGATTAGCCCACGCTGATGCCATCTTGGGGCCGACCTCAAATGCATCAGCCGGATCGATATCATGGTGAACGAACAATGCTCTCATTTTCGCGTCTATCAGGGCGCGAATCTCATCATCAGCCGGTCCAGTGAGTGCCATCACTTTCGGCATGGGTTCGGCCAAAATCCCAGAATAAGGCTTGCTATTCGACATGCTGCTTTTTTCTCCCGAATCCGACCCCCCTTGCTGCAGCAGCTCGTCTGAGGAGCGGTTCTCCGGTCCGATGCCCCTGTGTGACAATTGCACCCCGAATAGGTCGAAGATAAAACTGGCCAGATATTCAGATACTATCACTACATCAATTCATTTAGGTCGAACGGGATAGTTACGGCTGGCAGCGCGTTGGGCCTTTATCTTTCTTTCGATCAACGACCACCAGTCGTTGAACGTCACGGCATTCTTAAGTCTGCTATGAAACTCATCCAAAGTTTTCTGTAATGCATGTCGCTCCGTGTCGAAATCGGGGTCGAACACGCTCACTGAGATGATTGTACAAAGTTTCTTATGGCACAGGTCGATGTCGTGCAACGCTTTCATTCTTTGAGTATGCGCATCTCTGCCGAGTAGCCTGGATACAAATTGCCAGCTCATGCTCGTTCCCCGCTCGTGTAACTTGATGTCTGGAAATTGCTTCTGATCGATGAAGCTGTGGACGCTTCCGTCCCCCACGCGTGGGGGACGGAAGCGAATCGCGCATCGGTGTTCCAACCGCCAAGAAGGAATCCCGATGACAACGAACGATACAATCATCGCTGCCCTGCTGGAACAGCTGATCGCGGACGGTCCACAAGCCATGGCGCAGGTCATGACGACGCTGATGAACGTGGCGATGAAGCTCGAACGCGAGCAGTTCCTCGGGGCTGCCCACTACGAGCGCGGCCCCGGACGGCGCGGCTATGCCAACGGCTTCAAGTCCAAAAACATCGACACACAGGCCGGCACATTGCGCCTCGACATTCCGAAAACCGCCGCCACGCCGGAGCCGTTTTATCCCGGCTCGCTCGAACGCGGCCGCCGCTCGTGCCGGGCCGTCATGCTCGCCGCCGCCGAAATGTATGTGAAGGGAGTATCGACGCGCGATGTCGAGAAAGTCTTGAAAGAGTTCGGCATCGAGGGCCTGTCATCGACGCAGGTCTCCCGCGCCGCGGCGCTGCTCGACGCCGATCTCGATGCCTGGCGCAAGCGCCCGCTCGGCCACTGCCGCTACATCTTCCTCGACGCCCGCTACGAGAAAACCCGCGAGCACGGTGTGGCCGATGACGCGGCGGTTTTGACCGCTATCGGCGTCGATCCCGATGGCCGGCGGCGCGTGCTCGGCGTCTCGATCGCCGTCTCTGAGGCCGAGGTCCACTGGCGAGCCTTTCTCGACAGCCTTGTCGCGCGTGGACTTCACGGCGTCGAGTTCATTACCTCCGATGACCACGCCGGGCTTAAGGCCGCGCGCAAAGCCGTGCTGCCCGGCGCTCGCTGGCAGCGCTGCCAGTTCCATCTCGCGCAGAATGCCGTGCATCACGCGCCCAATCTCGCCATTCGAAAGACCATCGGCGAGGAGCTTCGCGCGGTGTGGAACGCGCCGAACCTCGACGCCGCCGAGGCAGAACTGAAACGCCTCGTTGCCGCCCATCGCGCCGGTGCGCCTAAACTCGCCGTTTGGATGGAAAGCAACGTGCCGGAGGGCCTTGCCGTCTTCAAGCTGCCGAAGGCCCATCAAAGGCGCATGCGCACCTCCAACCCCATCGAAAGATCGATCCAGCAGGAGTTGAAACGCCGCACACAGAAAGTTAGAGTTTTTCCAAACGAAGCGTCCCTGGAGCGCCTCGTCTCCGCCGTGCTCGTCGAGATCGACGAACAATGGGCAGCCTCCATCCAACCCTATCTAACCTGGAACAACACCGGAGCGTGACTTATCCACAAACCAAAGTCCAGACAGCAGGTTGCGTTATCGTGGTACGTTCTTATACGCGTCGCAAAGAGCATGAAATTGCTGAATTGCCCATGATTTATGTCAATTCGCTGAGCCGCGGTAATTGCGGGGGGACGCCCCAATAGAGGGGCTGTAAACTTGCGCAGGTCTGGCCCGCGCAATGAGAGGAGATGATAATGCCGGGCCCTAAAAATGAAACCTAGGTGTGGGTCGCAACCGGTAATACTCATGTTGAGCAAATCTGGGCAGCTGAACCTCCAAAACCGGACTCATCATCGAGGGCTCTAATTTCGCCGAGGTAGGCAAGAGCTGTCCGATCAATGAGTTACATGCGAGGACCGCCGTTGACCCACACCGGAGTGCGCCAGGACAAGCTGGCAAAAGATAGGAGGTGGCAGTCCCCCACGGGGTAAGGCCTAGCCAGCCGCCCCGGCCCCGAGTGATGCGCGAGGTTCTGTCCGCGAGGCCAGCCGTGAAGCGTTCACAGGGGAGACCGCAGGCTGGGTATTGAGCTGCGAAACGGGTCTAATTCCGGGGCGCCGATCTCGTTCTGTTGAAGAGAAGGCAACACCGTTCCTTGCGCAATGGCTTGCAAGGGGCGGGCCCCGCGCAGTCGGAGACCCCATGCATGCGGAGACGTCTTTTGTACGGAACCTGGGAGATCTCATCCGTGCCCGGCGGCGAACCGGGCCGGTTCATGAAGGCAGAAGCTGCAAGATGAACATGTACGCGGGTGAGAAGTCGGACGAGGGAATACGAGCTGAGAAGCGGCCGAACAAAGGGGGCTTGCCCCCCGCGGAGGCTGTGGAGCAAAGGACCTCGCCCAAGGGAAACGGCGGCCGGACGGCCGCGGCCCGGACACTGAGCCGGGG
>JBKQOR010000117.1:0-17039 GCA_052145435.1 Rhodomicrobium sp.
CGCTTAAGGTTAATTCGCAAGTTGCGGCTATATTTAATAGTATTTTGGAGTCGTAGGAATCGACCTAAAGCGGGAAAAGATTCGCAGAAAGACGGCGGCGGAAAATATGCGGACCCGCCGTTTACCATCCTCGCATTAACTATAGTAGGATCCTACGCGAATCGAACCGTTCGTTAAACAGTGAAGAGCCAGCAAAGCTGCGCTAAGGGCCGGATCGAGGCCGGATGAATAATACTGGACACCGTAGGTCTTGACCGCGCGGCACTGGCCGGCACCCGATATTATGTTGCCTTCAGAAGCGCCCTCTTTTTGCTC
Source organism: Rhodomicrobium sp. (assembly GCA_052145435.1). Classification (GTDB taxonomy): domain Bacteria; phylum Pseudomonadota; class Alphaproteobacteria; order Rhizobiales; family Rhodomicrobiaceae; genus Rhodomicrobium. The sequence goes on from JBKQOR010000117.1 coordinate 316, forward strand.
AGTCCATGCCTATCCAGTTAACCGCAGACACCCGCTACACATAGACTGACCGGTGCACAGCACCGGCGCCGTGTGATCGGCCGTTCATGTGGAGGCTTTCGGATGCCGGCCCATGCCGAACCTCACCACAGCCGCCGTGACGGTCCGGAGATGAAAGCTTACCCTTCTGTTACCGGCGCCAAACGTTCGACGGAAATTTCGCCTTCGTGGCGGCGAACCTGCGCGAGATCGAACGCCGCCTGCATGCGCAGCCACATATCCGCGCTCCCGCCAAATCCTTTCTCGAACCGCACCGCCATTTCGGGCGAGACGGCGCTGCGGCCGGCGATGACGTTGTGAAGCTGCTGGCGGGTGACCGCGAGGCCCTTCGCGGCGTCCGCCACGCTGAGGCCCAGCTCCTCCAGATTGGCCCGGACAAGCTCGCCGGGATGCACCGGGTTCTTCATGCCTATGGTTTGCTCCTAGTGATAGTCGGTGAGATCGATATTCGATGCCTCTCCATCGGCGAATTGAAACACGATCCGCCAATTCGCCCGCACGGTCACCGCCCAATAGTCCTTCAGATCGCCCCTGAGGGGATGAAGCCTGAATGTTGGCTGGTCCATGTCTTCGATCGCGCGGGCAGCGTCGAGCGCCGATAGGATCAGCCGTCACGTGCTCCGCGCTGAGCTTGCTGGTGTCGTCCTTCTCGTACAGGAGCTTGAGCCCCTTATGCCGGAAGCTTGCGATTATAGCCATTGTAAAACGTCAATTTACATTTGTCAATACGTGTTCGGCGGAAGCCGGCCTCAGAGCGTTTTGAACCGCAACTCTGTCGCCCTTTTTCCAAGCGTGAATCAGCTGACGTCCCTTCTCACTAAGTTTGACAGAATATGTCACGAGTTGGTTATTATTATTAGCCTTCAAGGTCATCTCTGCCAGGTCCGCAGCAATAAGCCGGGAAAAGCTCAAGAGGCCGTCACCGGATATGACAAGAAAATCAGTAGCCAAAGATGGGGTTGTGCAAACATCTTTTAACTTATTAGGCTGACTTTCCTCATTCTCGCACTTTTCAAGAAATATTAGTTTGTCAATCGAATCAAGGTCAAATGCGCGGCTAATCGCAACGAGCATCGCTTTATACGTGTAGATTGAATCGCGAGAAATAACCCCCTTATGATAGAGGCTGTGGCAGTTTGGGCAAAGAGCGATTAGATTTGCAAGTTCATCCTTACCCCCGTCACAGACTTGATGGATATGGTGCATCTCAAGAACAAAGATGGTGCGGCAGGTTGGAACTGCACAGCGATAGCCTGCTTCAGTTAGAATTTGGGCTTGATCTTAATTGATAAGCTTTTCCGATCGCTCAGAGGTGTGGTTTTCCGTCGGGCCATATATGTCCCCCTTTGAAGTCATAGGCTTTGACGCCTCGCTCAAACCTCAAAACCCCAACCGCCGCAGGTCGAGGGTGTGCGGGAAATAGGGGTTCGTGCCGGGGTCGCGCGGCGTCATGGGCCCCGGCGTATGCCCAATGGTTTCGAAACGCGCGAGCCGCCGCGTTTCGGCTTCGAGCGCGTTGACGGGGAAGGTGTCGTGCGAGCGCCCGCCGGGGTGCGCGACGTGATACCGGCAGCCGCCGATGGAGCGCCCGGCCCAGCTATCCACGAGGTCGAACACAAGCGGCGTATGCGGCGCGATGGTGGGCTGCAAGCACAGCGCGGGCATCCAGGCGCGGAAACGCACGCCGGCCACAGCCTCGCCATGCACGGCCGCTGGCTTCAACGGTACGCGCACGCCGTTGCAGGTCACCCGATAGCGCGTGCCGAGATTGCCCCTCACCTTCACCTGCAGGCGTTCGAGCGACGAATCGACATAACGCGCGGTGCCGCCCGGCGCGCCCTCCTCGCCCATCACCTGCCACGGTTCCAGCGCCTGCCGCAGCTCAAGCTCGATGCCGTCATAGGTCACGCTGCCATAGACCGGAAAGCGGAACTCGAAATGCGGCGCGAACCATTCGATCTCCATGGGGAAGCCCGCGTCGCGCAAATCGGCGATCGCGTCCTGGAAATCCTGCCAGACGAACTCGGGCAGCATGAAGCGGTCGTGGATCTCCGTGCCCCACGGAATGAGCTTGCGCTTGTAAGGCTTCTCCCAGAACCAGGCGATCAGCGCGCGCAGGAAAAGCTGCTGCGCGAGGCTCATGCGCGCGTGCGGCGGCATCTCGAAATTGCGGAATTCGACCAGGCCGAGCCTGCCCGTGGAACTGTCCGGCGAGTAGAGCTTGTCGATGCAGATTTCGGCACGATGGGTGTTGCCGCTGGAATCGATGAGCAGGTTGCGGAAAATGCGGTCCACGAGCCAGGAGGGGATCCAGCCGAAGTCCTTATCGGGCACTTGGCTGAACGCGATCTCCATCTCGTAAAGCGAGTCGTTGCGCGCCTCGTCGATGCGGGGCGCTTGGCTCGTAGGCCCGATAAAGAGGCCTGAGAAGAGATAGGACAGCGACGGGTGGTTTTGCCAATAGGCGATGATGCTCGCGAGCAGGTCCGGCCGGCGCAGGAACGGACTGTCGGCCGGCGTTGGCGCGCCGAGCACGATATGGTTGCCGCCGCCCGTTCCGCTATGGCGGCCGTCGATCATGAATTTCTCGGTGCCGAGCCGGGCCAGCCGCGCTTCCTCGTACAGCGTCTCTGTTATGGCGACCGCTTCATCCCAATTCGAAGCCGGCTGAATGTTCACCTCGATCACGCCGGGGTCGGGCGTGACCTTAATCAGGTTGAAGCGCCAGTCGTTCGGCGGCTGATAGCCCTCGATGTGGACCGGCTGGCCTGTGATCTTCGCCGTTTCCTCCACCGCGGCGGCGAGCGCGGCATAATCCTCCGCGTCATAGAGCGGCGGCATGAACACGCAGAGATGGCCGCCGCGCGGCTCGATGGCCATGGCGGTGCGCACCGTGCCAAACACCTCGTTCGGGAACTCGGGCGCGGCGGGCGGCGGCTCCAGCGCCACCGACTCGCGCCGGTCGCGCAGAAGCACCTCGCGCGTTGGCATGGGCCTGCGCGCCGAGAACGGATCGATGGGCCAGACATTGGGGTAGTTCGCAGGCGTGATGTAGGTGAGCGAGCCAATCGGCAAGCGGAAGCCGATAGGCGAATCGCCTGGCATGAGAAAAAGCTTCTTGCGCCGCAATCCCCAGCGCTCGGTCACCCAGCGGCGGCCGCGCTCCTGGCTGTGCCAGACTTGGATCGGCATCACGAAGCCAGCCGGCTTGTCGAGTCCGCGCTCGAAGACTTTGATGACGCGGGCGCGCTCCTGGGGGTCTTCGAGCTTGTTATCCGCCGGGTCGAGATTGAGCGGCAGCTTCTGTTCGATGAGCAGGAAATGCGCCGGGTCCTCATAGGCGGGCACGGCGCAATCGGGAGGCAGATCGAGCTGCTGTGCAAGCGTTTCCGCGAAGCGCTCCGCATCGGCCTGGGTCGCGGGCTTGACGGGAACTTCTTTGTCGACAAGCCCGGCGTTTTCCCAAAGCGGTTGCCCGTCCTTGCGCCAATAGACTGAGAACGACCAGCGCGGCAGCTGCTCGCCGGGATACCACTTGCCTTGGCCGTAATGCAAAAGCCCGCCCGGAGCGAATTTGTCGCGCAAACGCCGGATCAGGGTCTCCGCATGGTGGCGCTTATGGGGGCCGACGGCCTCGGTGTTCCATTCCGCGCCGTCCACATCGTCGATGGAAACGAAGGTCGGCTCGCCGCCCATGGAGAGGCGCACATCGCCCGCCTTGAGCCGACGGTCCACCTCGTGGCCCGCTTTCGCAATCGCCTGCCACTGCTCTTCGGTATAGGGCAGCGTCACGCGCGGCGACTCGAGGATGCGCGTCACCTTCATGTGATGGGAGAATTCGACCTCGGCCTCGTCATGCATGCCGGTAATGGGCGCCGCACTTTGCGGCGACGGCGTCGCGGCGAGCGGGATGTGGCCCTCGCCCGCGAACAGGCCCGAGGTAGGGTCGAGCCCGATCCAGCCCGCACCCGGCAAATAAACCTCGGCCCAGGCGTGCAGATCGGTGAAGTCGTGGTCTGTGCCCGACGGCCCGTCGAGCGACTTCATATCCGCCTTGAGCTGGATCAGATAGCCCGATACGAAACGCGCCGCCAGCCCGTAATGCCGCAGAATGTGCACGAGCAGCCAGCCCGAATCGCGGCAGGAGCCTGAGCGTTTTTTGAGCGTTTCCTCCGGCGTCTGCACACCCGGCTCCATGCGGATCAAATAGCCGATATCGCGCTGGAGCTGCTGGTTGAGCGCCCAGATGAAGTCGAGCGAGGTTTTCCATTCGAGGCGCAAGCCCCGGATATAGTCGCGCAAGAGCGGCCCCGGCTCCGAGGCCTTGAGATAAGGCGTCAGCTCCTCCTGCAGCTCCGCGTCGTATTTGAACGGCCACTCTTTGGCACACTCGTCCACGAAAAAGTCGAATGGGTTGATCGTGGCCATGTCCGCCACGAGATCGACCACCACTTTGAATTCGCAGGTTTTTTCGTGGAACACCAGCCGCGCGAGGTAATTGCCGAACGGGTCCTGCTGCCAATTGATGAAGTGATCCTTCGGCGCGATGTTCAGCGAATAGGAAAGGATCGGCGTGCGGCTATGCTGCGCGGGGCGCAAGCGCACGATCTGCGGCCCGAGGGCCGTTGGGCGGTCGTAAGTGTATTCGGTGCGGTGGGTTAGCGCGACGTGGAGGGCCATTGTTCCTCGCGGATCGGTTCAGGCGGCGGGCGTTTAGTCTTAGCTCAATTCGCGGCCACGCCAAACAATAAGCGGCGCGAATGTCGCCTATACGAGGGATGCAAAGCTCGTGCCTGCGCGCAGCCGCGTGGGAGAAGCTTGCGCAGCCGGAGACGCCAAACGCAGCGGCTATTAGGTGTTGAAGGCCGTTCAGGGTCGAAGAAGAGACATGGGATGGCGAAGCGCCGTAGTCCGCTTTGCCCCTCAAATCGGAATAGCGGCCTCAACTACTCAAACGAGAGTGGTTCGCCGTGCATAGGATATGAATATTTCGCTCATTTATGATCGGCATCCTATGTCGAATCAGCTAACACAACCTTGCTTCAACCTGACGTTAACTAACTCCGCCCACTGTTAAGTATTCGATAGCAAAAGGCGAGTCGAGCATCATGGATTCCAGCGTCGAACCGACACGTCAACCCGTTCGTCTTCTCGGCCGCTCCTATGTCGCGTTCGTTTTTTCCCCGGTCGTGCCCATCGTAGGTTGGCTCGAAGGGATCGACGCGATGCTTGCGCGTTCGCCGGACTTCTTTGTGGGTAAACCGGTAGTGCTCGATCTGTCGGCGGCCGATCTCGACCAGCCGGCGATCATCCATCTCGTCAAAAGCATCGAGCAGCGAAATATCCGCGTGCTTGGCTTCGAAGGCGTCGACGCCGCTCATCTTGACCTGAGCATGCCGCCTTTGCTGACCGCCGGCCGTCACTGCGCGCCCCAATTGACCATCGCAGAGAAGCGCGAGACCAAGCCTCAGGCGACGTCGCTGTTGCTCGATAGCCCGGTGCGCTCCGGCCAGTCGGTGATTTTCATCGAAGGCGACGTGACGGTGCTGGGGTCGGTCGGCTCGGGCGCCGAAATCGTCGCGGGCGGCTCCATCCATGTCTACGGGACGCTGCGGGGCCGCGCGATGGCCGGGGTCAATGGCAATTCGTCCGCCCGCATCTATTGCCAGAGGATTGAGGCCGAGCTTCTCGCGATCGACGGCTACTACCAGATCGCCGAGGAGCTGGACGCGAATTTGCGCTCCAAGCCGGTGCAAGCCTGGCTCGAAGGCAAGATCATGAGGATCACGCCGCTCAACTGAATTGTCATTTCAACTATAAACGGAGGTAAGAAATGGCGAAGGTGCTCGTTGTGACGTCCGGCAAAGGCGGGGTCGGTAAGACCACTTCCACCGCAGCGATAGGAGCAGCGCTGGCGCAGGCCGGACAGAAGGTCGTGGCGGTCGACTTCGACGTCGGTCTGCGAAACCTCGACCTTGTGATGGGCGCCGAGCGGCGGGTCGTTTTCGATCTCATCAACGTTGTGCAGGGCGTCGCAAAGCTGCCGCAGGCGCTTATCCGCGACAAGCGGCTGGATAATCTGTGGCTGTTGCCGGCCTCGCAGACCAAGGACAAGGACGCGCTGACCGAGGAAGGCGTCGGACGCATCATCGAAGAGCTGCGCGGCAATTGCGATTGGGTTCTCTGCGACAGCCCGGCAGGCATCGAGCGTGGCGCGATGCTCGCCATGCGTTTCGCGGACGAGGCGATCATCGTCACCAATCCAGAAGTCTCCTCGGTGCGCGACTCCGACCGCATGATCGGCATGCTCGATTCGAAAACCGTCAGGGCCGAGAACGGCGAGCGGGTCGAGAAGCACGTGCTGATCACGCGCTATGACTCCGCACGGGCGGCGCGCGGCGAGATGATCACCATCGAAGACATCCTCGAAATCCTGGCGACGCCGCTGCTCGGGATCATTCCCGAGAGCCAGGATGTGCTGCGCGCGTCCAACGTCGGCTCGCCGATCACGTTAAACAATCCCGCCAGCGCGGCCGCACGCGCCTATCTCGATGCGACCAAGCGTCTGCTCGGCGAGACAATCCCGATGCTGGTGCCGGGCGAGCACAAGGGGCTGATGAACCTGCTGTTGGGAAGGAGGGTTGCATGAGCAAGTGGCTTTTCTCAAGCCGTCCCGAGCCAGCGCCTGCCCCTGCGACGGCGTCGATCGCGCGCGAGCGGCTGCAGATCCTGTTTGCGCACGAACGCGGAGCGCGAGGTCAGCCCGATCTCTTGATGCAATTGCGCGAAGAAATTCTAGCCGTCGTGTCGCGGCATGTTACCGTCGATCCGGACAAGGTGATCGTCAAGATGGAGAGAGGAAAGCATGTCTCGACGCTCGAGATCGATATCGAATTGCCGAGCGGCATCGAAAACAAATTCGCCGCGAGCGGGTGACGACCGAAACCGTCGGGCCCGCCCACGCGCCCCTTCCAGCCAAAAACCGGACTTCACCCCAATTTCCTAATCAACTAAATGTAGTTAGCGGGTTACATTCAAGGTGACTTATCAGTCATTTGTCCCGGCGCCGGGACATTCACCTCAATCCCTGGATAGCGGAATTACTTCGTTACCCGGGCGCTAGCTTTCATAAGGCGATAAACGCTCGCCCCGTCACACCCTAAAGCTCGGGCGGACAGCAGCTAAAACACAAGGGCAATTGTGTTCAGTGTGACGGTTGCTTTAGGGTGACGATGAACTCGACTTCTGTTTCCTTGGTTAAGTCAAGTGAATACGTAACATCGAAAGAAACCGAACTCGAGTCAGAGATATTAGAAGCCTCGATCTTCCAAACGGCCGAAGCCGGGTCTTCTGGGTCTGCGCCGAGATAATATGACTTCGGGTTGAAATTGGCGTCGTACATTGACAGGGCGCCGGTATGCGGCCCCTGACCGTTTCCCGCAGAAGCTTTAAACTGGGCCGACGTGATCGGAGTGTTCGCTTTGGTACCATCGACCGCAGTAATAGTTACTTTATAACTATGTCATTTACAAAATCCTTTAGCTGTCCTCACTCGCGCATCCCATGATACGTCCAACCCTTAGCTATACAATGATCAAAACAGCGGATTGCGGATATCGGCGTGGACGATCTCGCCCGCACGCCGGTAGCGGGGCAGGTCAGCTGATCCGTTGGAAGGAGACATCGATGATCGAGCCGCGAATTTCCGTTCTTCGGCCTTCCGCGTCCTTGTGGGACGTGCTAACGGAGCGCCGGCCCGCCATACGGCGGCGGGATGGTTAATGCGAGCGTGGTAAACGGGGGCGCATTGAAATTTCGACTCGCCGCGAAAATCGCGATTTTTCGCGATTTCGTCTGCAAAAGTGCGATTCAAAAAGTCCGTTAAATATATTTCCAATTCCGGATTAACCATTATCCGGTGCGCCGCGATGCGGGCGGCGGTGCGCGGCAGATGGATTTTCTGTTGCATTATCAATGCGATAGGCGGCGCTTAAGGCTTCGCTAAGGCGCTTTGCCTATCATGGCGTCTTAAGAGAAAGCGCCGCTGTCCCTGGCCGCCAGGAGCGCAAGCCGTAAGAATGAGGTGAGCGACAGGTTAATTCCGGCGCGGGGGCATCGCGGCGCTGCGCGCAGCCGGCTTGGCGGCCTGGCCTTTGTGACCTGGATGCCCCGTGCTATAGTTTTGCGTTATATGGAGAAGGCATGACTTCGGCAGATCCAGTCCTCCTCAAATTCCGCCATGCGCTGCAAGACCTTTACGGCGGGCGCATCGAGCGTGTCGTGCTCTACGGCTCCCGCGCGCGCGGCGATGCGAAGCCCGATAGCGATTACGACATTGCAGTATTTCTGACAGACCTTACGAGCCGCTGGCAGGAAGTCCGGCGCATCGCCGATCTAGAGATTTCGGTCCTGGATGAGACCGGTGCGATTATTCACGCAATGCCCTACCCCGCCGGAAGCTGGTGCGACCGGTCATCGCCGCTGATGCATGAAATTCGCAAAGATGGTTTCGATTTGTGAAACCGGGGACAAGAGCTTACCTCGAAAGTGCCGGCGAGGCGCTCTCCGATGCGAGGAAGATCCTAGCGATCGGTATTCCCCGCCAAGCGGCGCGGCTCGCTTACTATGCTCAGTTCCACGCGGCCCAAGCGCTCATCTTTGAACGCACGGACCGGATCGCGAAGACCCATAATGGCGTCAAGAGCCAGTTCCATAAGCTCACGCGGGGCGATACCGCGATCCCTCCGCCGCCTATCACTTCAAGCAAGCGGCAGACTGCGAAGCCGGAACCGCCATTACGATAACGCCGGAAGATGCCGGCGAAGCCATTCGCGCCGCCGAACGCTTCGTAGCTGCTATTGCAAGCGCTCTTTCCGCCTAGAAGCATGTGCTATAGTTTTGGCAAAAATGGAGAAGGCATGACCCCGCGGACCCGGTCCTCGTCAAATTCCGCCATGCGCTGCAAGACCTTTACGGCGGGCGCATAGAGCGCGTTGTTCTATTCGGATCGCGCGCTCGCGGCGATGCCCGGCCGGACTCCGACTACGACATCGCGATTTTCTTGCATGACCTTGCCGACCGCGACCGGGAAGTCGACCGGCTTGCCGAGCTACAGGACCAGGTCATGGCCGGCACCGATCCCTTCATCGACGCCATTCCCTTCCCAGCAGGCGCCTGGGCCGAACGCACGACATTTATGCACGAGCTGCGGCGCGAAGGCCGTGACTTATGAAGCCGGAGGCCAAAGCCCATCTGGACCGCGCTGGCGTCTTCCTTATCAAAGGTTGCATCGACGTTGCGGCGTCTGCACACGAACCGCTGAAAGCGGAGTATGCCGCGCGCAATGCCTATTATGCGGCCTGCCATGCCGCTAAGGCACTGATCTTCGAGCGCACCGGCGAAACGCACAAAAGCCACGGCGGCGTCCATAAGCTGTTCGCACAGCTCGCGAGAACGGAACCCGCCATAGACCAAGCTCTCCGCACGTTCCTCATCAAAGCCTATGACTTCAAGCGCATAGCCGATTACGACGTTGGCTTAACGAGTTCGATCACGCCGATGAGAGCGGCTAACGCCGTGGCCGAAGCCGAGCGCTTCGCCGCTGCTATCGCAACCGTTCTATCCTCTTAACGGGAGCCTGCCAAATTTCGCGCGTTCAGTTGAACCTGCAGCCGCAGGGGCCGCAGCCGCCGCCCATCTCGCACGGCGCCGGCGCGTCGCTGCCGCCCTTGGCGGGCGCGGCGATGAGCGAAAGCTGGCGCGTCAGGTCCTTACTTTCGCAGGATGGGCAGGCCGGCGTTTCGCCGGAGGAGCGAACCAGCGTCTCGAACTTTTGGCCGCACTCCTTGCATTCATAGCCGTAGATCGGCATGGCATGTCCCCTCGGTTGTGATGCGGCGATACACATGGGCCAGAAAATTGCCGCGCACAAGATCCACCGGCGGAGCAGAACGCCGCAGCTGGCGGATAGCGGGAGCAACCTCCGTTTGAGACCTAAATCCAGGGGGCGCTCCGCCGGCCCGGCGTCAATTTCCGGCGCGCTGTAGGGACTGCGGAGGTCTTCCGTATTCCCAGCTTAAAAAGCCGCCGGCATTACAAGCTACAGACGCCCTTCGAAGTTACCGGACCCTCCGATAGTGCAAATAGCACTCGGTCCTTCATCTCTTTACCTGTTGCCCGGTTAATCCTTCCGACATGTGGTCTTGGTCTTCATCACTATTGCAGCTGGGTCTTATGGGATTTTCCTGCTTCGCAACGCGCTTGAACTGGTGGAGCGCTTGTTGTAACTTTGCTAAGGGCTGTACTAGTTGTACATCGGAAGACAGTGTGGGAAAGATGTCTGCAGGCTCAATCGAGTGCGGGGCGTTCGACTTTATCGACGGGCTGGCGGCGGCAGCGGCCGAAAGCGAGGTTTATGGCTTGCTCTGGCCGAAGCTCGCCGCTTTCGGTTTTTCGAATTTTGCCATAGCAGACATGCCCCCGCCCAGTTCAAAGCTGGACACGCACGTCATCCTGAACGGATGGTCGAAATCGTGGTATGCGCACTATATGTCGCAGAATTTATATCCCATCGATCCCGTCGCGAGGCGGCTGCGCGAAAGCGTGCTCCCGTTTTTCTGGCATGAAATGGACCTGACGGGAGATGACAGCACAGACGCCCGCCGCGTAATGGATGAAGCCTCGGAGTTCGGATTGAAATACGGCTTCAGCGTGCCAATCCACGGCGCGAACGGCTCCCAGGCCTGCGTCACAATGGGGGGCGAGCGCATCTCAGTTCCCCCGCGCGGACGCGAGGCTATCCATCTTATGGCCATCTATGCCCATTCGCACGCGAGCGCGTTACGCGCCGAATGGCAAAAGCACCGCGTGCCTGCGCCCAGGCCGAGCCTGACCAAAAGAGAGCGCGAGGTTCTGCGCTGGGTGGCGGCGGGCAAGTCCGATTGGGAGATCGGCGAGATCCTCGGGATCTCGGAAGACACCGCATTCGCCCATGTCCGTAACAGCACTAGAAAGCTGCGGGCGATGACGAGAACCCACGCCGTTGCGCTGGCACTTCTTGCCGGCGAGATTGCGATCTAGCGCATAAGCCCAAGGATTCGGAGCGCGCCGTTCTTCCGGAAAACCGGAATAGGCGAATGGGACTAGGCATGCAAATAACACGGCTAGCGTTGCCGTCCCGCTTGAGATCTGCCTGGAGGACCGCGCTTGGAAAGATCCCGGACGCGGGGTGGCCTCTAGGCTGGACAGATCGCCCCCGAAGGCCGGGCCGTGTTTCGCGTGAACGTTGGAATTATGACAATCTCTCCCGAGCTTTGCAGAGCAGCGCGCGGTCTTCTGAATTGGTCGCAGCAAGAGCTTGCAAGCCGCGCGAGGGTCGCGAGAAAAACGATCGCCGATTTCGAGCTGGGCACAGTCAACCCGCAATCGAGAACGCTCCGCGATGTGGTCGCAGCCTTGGACGCTGCCGGCGTGGAGTTTGTGCCCGCGGAGGAAAATATCTCAAATGGAGGCGTGCGCATTAAATGGTCCGGGCCGTTAAACGGCGGGTAGAGCTCTATGCGCCGTTTACGATTGCCCCAAAACATTTTGGCTCTTCTGCCCGCTTCCCATTGGCGCGATCCTAGGAAAAAGCGCCTTGCCAAGGCGTTAATCGAGCTACCGCCGCCGATACCAGCGGACATTATACTGGATCCGGTTGATCGGTTCGCAGCACGTCATCCCGTGCGCACCGCGGCATGCAATGATACCGCATCCGTTTGAATGGTTCACCTACCGGTGTCATCCCGGAAATGCCGGAGGCATTATCCGGGATCTTCGCAAATGCCGGCGCCTTTTAAGATCCCGGATACGGCGCGAGCGCCGTTCCGGGATGACGGGCGCGGAAGCATTCCACCGGATTTGGCATTAATGGCGACCCGTGGATTGTCATTCCCGCGCAGGATGGAATCCAGCAATTGTGAGGTGAAAAAACTGTGGAATCAATAATGTAGCGCAGTGCCTACTGGGTCCCCGCCGAAGTTTAGCCCCGCAGAGGCGGGGCCGGGGACGACGCTGCGGACGGGACAGAACTTATGGCGCATAATGCCAGCCGCCATTAATTTTGACACTTTTGCAGAGAGTCCCTCCTCACCCGGTCCCTTGCGGGACAGGTACAGGGGTGAGGGGAAGCTTCCAGGACGCACTTTACCCCGCTTGCGCCAAGAGCCTCGTGACCGCATCGCCTTTGAGGTCGAGCGTGACGGCATAAAGCATCGGGTCTTCCGGGTCGCGCTTCACTTCGAAACCCAGCTCGCCGCACATCTGTGCCATGACCGTGTTTTCCTTGAGCACCGTGCCATAAAGCGTCTTCAAGCCCTCGCTCTTCGCGTAACGGATCAGATGGCGCATCAGCACCCAGCCGAGCCCAACCCCCTTCAGATCGGAGCGGGCCAGCACCGCATATTCCGCCTTCTCGTAATCGGGATCGGCGAAGAAGCGCACAACACCCAGCATTTCGGGTTCGCCATCCGCCTGAGGCCGCAAAGCGATGAACGCCATCTCCCGCGCATAGTCGATCTGGGTCATGCGCGCGAGGAATTGATGCGAGAATTCGCGAACCGGCATGAGCAGCCGAAGCCGGATGTCCTCCGGCGTCATCAGCGACATGAAGTGCGTATAGAAACGCTCGTCGTCGGGACGGATAGGCCGGATGAAAATCTCCTGTCCATTGAGCAGCCGCTCCTTCGTTTCCCACTGCACGGGATAGGGCCTGATCGCGGGCGGAATCACGGGCGACACTGCCGGGTCCTCGACCTCGATGCGGGCGTCGAGCGCGATCATGCCTTTCTCGTCGGCGAGGAGAGGATTGATATCGAGTTCGCGGATCGCGCGGTGCTGCATGGCCAGCGAGCTGAGCTTCACGAGGCAAAGGCCGAGCCCTTCCAAATCGACCGCGGGCTTGCCCCGGTACCCTTTCAGCAATTTGTAAATGCGTGTCGATTCAATGAGATCTTTTGCGAGCTTCAGATCGAGCGGGGTTAGCGCCATCGCGGTGTCGCCGATGGCTTCGGCGCCCGTTCCGCCCGCGCCGAACAAGATCACGGGGCCGAACGTCCTATCGGTTGTGATCCCGAGAATAAGCTCGAATGCATCGGGCCGGCGTATCATGGGCTGAACGGTAACGCCCTTGAGAACGGCATCGGGCCTAAGCGCCCGTATGTCGCTCAGCATCCGGCGCGTCACCTTTTCAACCTCTTCAGGGGTAGTGAGGTCGACGCGGACGCCGCCGATGTCCGATTTGTGGGTTATGTCCGGGGACAGAATTTTCACGACCACGGATGAATATGTCCGAAGCAGCCCGGACGCGAATTTGCTCGCCTCCTCCGGCGTTGCGGCGACGCGCGTGGGAACGGTCGGAATGCCGTAGGCCTCCAAAACGGCCTTGGATTCCGGCTCGGTCATGAGGTTACGTCCTTGGTGAAGGGTGCGCCCGATGCTCGCCTCCACCGCCTCGAAATCGAACTGCATGTTGGCCGGGAGCGCGGGCGGGGTTTGCATGAGCTCGGCTTGCGCCGCCCCATAGCGGGCCAGCTGCGTTATGCCCCGGATTGCTGCGGTTGGCGTCTCGAAGTCCGGTATTTTCGCTTCCCTGAAAAGCGGCTTCACCGTCTCGGCGGCGCTGCGTGCAAGCCAAGTTGCAAGAACGGGCTTGGCCGCTCCAAGCTGCCGCCCAGTCTTCACGGCGTCAACTGTGGCTTTTGCCGCCTCGGCGGACGAGGCAAGCGCCGTCGGGACGTTCATCACGAGCACCGCGTCCGTGTTTCCATCCTGCATGGCTGCTTTTACAGCAGCACGGTAGCGATCTGGGCCTGCGTCGCCGATTATGTCGATGGGGTTGCCGTGGGACCATGTGGGGGGAAGCGCAGCGTCAAGCGCGTCGAGCGTTTTTTGCTCCAAAGGGGCGAGCGAGCCGCGCAAATCCGCCAGCGTATCGGCCGCAAGGACGCCGGCCCCGCCGCCATTGGTGACGATGGTGAGCCTGCTGCCAGCGACGCTCTTGACGCGCGCGATCACCTCAGCCGAATCGAACATATCGTCGAGGTCGACCACGCGCAAAATACCCGCGCGGCGAAGCGCTGCGCTGTAGACATTGTCGGAGCCGGCGAGGGCACCGGTATGAGACAGAGCCGCTTTCGCGCCTTCGGGATGGCGCCCGGCCTTGATTGCGATCACGGGCTTTGTCCGCGAGCAGCGGCGGGCCGCCGACATGAACTTTGCCGCTTGCGTAACACCCTCGATATAAAGGAAGACGGCCCGGCTCGTTACCTCGCCCGCGAGATAGTCCAGCATGTCGCCGAGATCCACGTCAGCGGCATCGCCGATCGAGACGACGTGGCTGAATCCAACGCCCTCTACCGCGGCCCAATCCAGCATGGCGGCCGCGATAGCGCCCGACTGCGACACGAGCGCGATATCTCCCCTTTTGGCGAAGGCTTGCGCGAAGCTCGCGTCGAGCTTGATGGACGGAACCTGAATGCCGATGCAGTTCGGGCCGATAATGCGCAGGAGGTGAGGCCTCGCGGCGTCGAGCATCTCCTGGGCAAGGCTGCCGGTCACACCGGCCGTAATAACGACGGCGGCGCGGCAGCCTTTCCGGCCTAGCCCGGCAATCACGCCCGGCACTGCATGCGGGGGCGTGGCTACGACGCCGAGCTGCGGCACGAAGGGCAGGTCTTCCACCGAAGCGTAGCATGGCCTGGCAAGCACACTGGACCGGCGAGGATTCACAAATCCGATCTCACCGCTGAAGCCGCCGCGCAAAAGATTCCCGGCGACATGCAATCCGATCGATCCCGGCCTCTCGCTGGCGCCCACAAGCGCGACGGCATTAGGCTGAAATATACAGTTAAGATTCCGGATAGTCATGAGAACGCTCCGTTGGGACCGCAACCCGTAGGCAGCGCCGGTGCCGGCGGCCGCGCGCCTTCACTCAAATCCGATAGCGAAGACAGCGGCGCGCGCGTTGACAAGGATCAAAGTTTTTGTGCGATGCACAAAAAAACATCGCAACGCAGCATCAGGAAAAGCGCGCGCCAAGCTCCGATGCAAATGAGCCGCTACCCTCACCGGCAGGACGATTCTATGTTTTTCAAATATTTACGTGATTGATAAACCAGGCACCGCCTGCGGCCACGAGACCGGCGATCAATATGTACGGCAGCGTTCGCACAAACACGGTTAGCAGGGTGACAAACGCTGTAAGCAGCTTCTCTCCCGCCTCCAAAAGCTCCCGTCCCGCGCGGTACAGCAAATAAACCACCGCTATGCCGATGATTATGAGCAGGATGACTTTCAGGGTCGACAATTCGTTAAGCCGGCCCCAGGGGACCACGCTAATTTGCGCAATAGTCCACTGCCAAATCAACCCGATAAAGCGAAAGATGGCTGCAAGCCCTTGCTGCAAAAGCTGCAGCAGCTGGTTGAGAAATTGCATGCGTTTTCCCCTTTGGAAATCTCACCAAGGTACGCTGCTACTCGTCGAGGCGGTAAATATGCCTTTTCTCCCGCCGCCATTGCGATGGAATTCCACAGGCCGCCTCGCATAGAGATCATGCTGCGATTACGGTGTGCTGTCCAGTTTTCCCGGGGGCAAAGGCCCGCGAGAAAGCGCGGCGCGGCGAGCCGCCGGTCAGGAACTCTCTTAAGTCTTCGCCGTTCAGCCTTTTAGAAGGGGGCGCCTCTGAATTTCACCCCTTCACAAAAAGCAGTCAGAAGCGTTACCATTAGTGCATGGCGAGAACGAAAGCCGGTATTGGCCTTTTAAGCTCCGACGGTTACCTCGACGGACAACTCCTGATCGCGATGCCGTCAATGACGGATCCGCGCTTCCACCGCGCCGTGATCTATATGTGCGCTCATTCGTCCGAAGGCGCGATGGGATTGGTTATCAATCAGCGCGCGCCGCACATCACCCTGCCAAGGCTTCTTGAGCAGCTCGAAATTTCAACCGCCGGTTCGCACCCTGACGCCAGCCTGGGCGGTCCCATGGCCGTGCATTTTGGAGGTCCGGTTGAAACGAGCCGCGGCTTCGTCCTGCATAGCTCGGATTATTTTGCGGCGGACAGCACGCTGCCGATCAACGAGAGCGTTTGCTTGACAGCGACCGTCGATATCCTGAAGGCTATCGCCAAAGGCAGCGGCCCCAACAAGGCAATTCTGGCGCTAGGATATGCCGGATGGGCGCCGGGGCAGCTCGAAAGGGAAATTCAGTCGAATGGCTGGCTGAATTGCCCCGCCGACCCCGACATCGTTTTCGACTGCGACCTCGAAAGCAAATATGCGCGCGCCCTGCGGCTGCTCGGCATCGATCCTTCGCATCTCGTCGGAATTTCGGGACATGCGTAAAATTAAGCCCCGCTCTACGGAATCCGTTCGATTGCTTCACCCACCGGTGTCATCCCGGAAATGCCGGAGGCATTATCCGGGATCTTTGCAAATGCCGGCGCCTTTTAAGATCCCGGATACGGCGCGAAGGGCGCCGTTCCGGGATGACGGGCGCGGGGCCCAATCGTCCACGTTCCTTGAACGGACCGTTACAGCTTAGTCACAGATCCAGTGTCCCGCGCGCCACAGTGGCTGCCCGGATGCTGCCATAGTTATTTGTTCAACACTCATGCACTACATATAGGGCCTACTAACGCTTTCTC
>JBKQOR010000118.1:0-7981 GCA_052145435.1 Rhodomicrobium sp.
CAACAGGCCGGGAGCGGCTGAATGAGGAGAGGCGCCGGATCGTCTCCTGCCACGGGATAAGCGGGAGTGGCGTTGGTTTCAGAAAGGCGGATATGCTATCATGCCATGCATGACCGAGACACTCGAACAGGCAGTCGAGACTGAAGGCCGCCAGAGCGATCTGAGCGGACTTTTTTGTGGCTGCGTTCAAACCTCAATCGGGATGCGGCTCTTCGCCCAACTCAGAAATTTTAGCTTCGACGCGGTCTTCGAAATTGGCAAGGCTACCGCTCAACTCGGCTTTCAGCATGACTTCGAAATCGTCTTTTAGCTCGTCGATGCGGCGGCCCATTTGGGAAACACGCTCGTCAACTTCGCCAAAGCGGCGTTCGATCCGGCGCGAAAATTCGAGATTTTGCGTCGCAAGCACGATTGACTTTGCCACGTCGCGCCGAAGCCCAGCGGCTTCCTTAAGAAGCCGTTCCATTTGTTTTGCGAGGAAATTTAGATCGATAGCGGTTGCTTCGTCAGCCATGTCTTCCAAGATAGAAGAGGCTGTTGCATTTTGCAACAAGCCGGTATTCCAACCCATACCCGCCACTGGCTGGTTTTTTTTGTGCCTGGCCGCGTCCGAAAGCAGGCAAGCGGCGAATGACGCGAAGGCCACAAGCCGCCGAACCGGCGGGTTTGAAAAGATGGCGCGGTAAGGCCGAAAACGGATGTTCAAAGATTTCGAACCATTGAACGCGATAGACGGTATAGCGGACGCCGGATTTATCGGCCTGGCATCTCCGCTAGTCGGGTTTCGACAATGCACCGCTAACCGATCCATTGAGCCAACTGCAGACTGCCAGCTTTTCAGCAGCGGAATTGATGCGTTGCTCGTGAGCAACAATCAGCTTATCGGCCAGTGAGAAATCGCCGAAGGATAGGACGGCGCTTCGCAGCAAAAATCGGCGCGGCCCCCCGTCAAAATTAGGATGCACAGCAGCCCGTCAGAACTTGTCTTGGCATGGGGTTATGTGCGTTCATGAGCAGGTTGCGTCAGCCAGAAGTTCGCCCACAGATTGACGGGCATTCTAGACAAATTCGCGACCTAAGCATCACGTTTAGCTCAGCTCGACGTGGATTGATTCGTTAATCGGTAATGGGATAGCTTATATAGCAAGTTTGGGAAGGCTTGACGTGATCATAGAACCAGAAATCGCGGGCGCTTCGGTCGTCCTGGTTGGAAGCTTCAATCCGGCCATCTTTTCGCCTGACTGGTTCGTTCGGCAAAACTTGCTGGAAAAGGATCAGATTGTTCAACCCGGTCCGAACTTTATAATTCATCCCCAAATTGCGCAGTTTTCGGTTGAGTGGTGCCAAATTTCTGTAGACTTAGACAAATTCTCCTTAACCACCACAAGGGACCCTCTGGTCCGGATTAGCGATCTGGCTTCTAGGACTTTCGGTCAATACTTGACGCACACACCGCTAAGGGCGGTTGGGCTAAATCGGTACGTTCATTTTCGTGTTTCGAGCCTAGAAAAGCGCGATGAAATTGGCTACAAGCTCGCACCACCTGAAGCTTGGGGGGAATGGGGGGCTGCGATCAAGAAGAAGTCCGGCTTAAAACACGGTGGTATGCAGGCTGTCGCAATGCAGCAGAATGTCTTCGATTATGATAGAACGGGCAATATCACGGCCACCGTGCAACCATCTTCCGAGATCAAGGAAGGTTTTGGTGTATTTGTCCAAGTTAACGATCACTATGAAATAACAAAAATAGAAACAATAGATGGAATTTCTGAAGCAATAACTATTCTGGATAAATTTGAGGAATCCAGAAAAAACTCGGAATGGATCATTGAACAGGTAATGAGACTCGCACATGGCTCGAACCCAAGCATCGCTTCTCGAAAGAGATAGTCAATCTTCGCCTGACGAACCGAACATGTCAGGTATCATGAAAAAACACTATGAGTACGTTGCCGAGGCCGCGCGGCTAAGGGAGCGAGAGGCAAACAATGCTTCAGTCCTCACAAAGACAAGTAAGTTGGAATCTCTGCCCGAATCAGCGCATTTTCCAATGCTTAGACTTCCACATCGGCCGCTTACAAGTTTCATCGCGCTGCAAGAATGGGAGTGCTGCGTATCACGTATAAACGATGATAGCTTTATCGCTGATCTAGTTGACATTACCGGTGGCTCGGCTTTAGCAACGGAGCAAACTGAGTTTCTAAAATCCGACCTGAGTTTCAGGCAACAAGCTGAACTTCGTATTGGCGCCGTTTTCCGCTGGTCAATCGGATATGAAAAATCTCCGTCAGGCAAGCGACGCACTTCGCAGCTCGTGTTTAGAAAATTGCCTCAATGGTCGCAGGCTGACATAGATGAAGCCAGAGCTTTCGGCAGAGACCTCAGTCAAAAACTTTCGGGAAAAAGACTGGACGAGTCCTCCAAACCAAGATCAGCTTGAACTTACGGTATTTGGGCCAGGATTCGGTGAGAGCTGCTTGGTCCATTTGGGGAGTAACAAATGGATTATAATAGATAGCTGTATAAACATCGAAAGTAGTTCGGTTGCGCCACTTGAATATTTAGAGGCTCTAGGCTGCGATCCTTCCACAGCCGTGAAGCTGGTAGTTGCGACCCACTGGCATGACGACCATGTCCGTGGTCTATCGAAAGTGGTGACAAAGTGCGAAGAGGCTCTATTCAGCTGTTCTAATGCGATTGCGTCCCAGGAGTTCTTGGCCATGATAGAGGCATTTAACCGCCAGCGCATGGTGAAGGGAGGCTCCGGAGTTAGAGAAATACATGCTATTGTCAGCCGCTTGGTCGAGGCTAAGCGTCCACCTATAAAGTTCGCATCTGCATCGAGGCCGCTGTTGCATATCGACGCGGCATATCTGCAACACGGGTTCGCTGCTCGAGTGATCTCTCTTTCCCCTTCTGATCGTGAATACGAATTCGCCTTGCGGCATATGGCGCAGCTGATACCGACGTCGGGCATGACTCAGTACCGTTGCCCGGCCCCCGACCCGAATTTAACTTCTGCGGTTGTATGGGTGGAAGTGGGTTCCGTCAGAATGCTGTTGGGCGCCGACCTTGAGCAGACGTCGGACAGTGATCGGGGGTGGTCGGCAATTCTACTTGACGGAACAAGACCACAAGGTGTGGCGCAGATATTTAAGGTTCCTCATCATGGTTCGAAGAATGCGCATAATCCCGGTGTGTGGACGGAAATGCTGGTAAATTCGCCGTTGGCGGTCACAACCCCTTGGACACGCGGCGCAAGAGCCCTGCCAACGAGGGAAGATCAGGCACGTCTCTTGCAGAACACGCGCCACTCTTTTTTGTCCGCGACCCCAACCGTAAAACGGACCTCCAAGCGTCTTCCCCAAGCGGTTGTTAAGACGCTTCGCGAAGCGAACCAAAAGATAACAGAAATCGAACCCAAAATGGGAGCCGTTCGTTTTCGCAATGGTGGCGTTTCGGCTTGGAACGCGTGGCATATCGCTTTATGTGGACCGGCGTGGCGACTTTCGGCTGACAAAGGCAGCCCGAGAGCTACTAAAAAGGCTGTTTAGCTTCTAAAGTTCGGCTGCTTCTTAGGCTAAAGCGGTTGTGACCCAAAATTAAGCTCGAGTCCGGACCCAAGGCAGATGAAAGGTTCACTAGGGCCGCTGGCCGGATAAGTGGTACGACGCCGCCCGATCGTTGCGAGGCCATGACCGCGCTTGGCACGCACGATATAGCGCCCAGGGAATGCCTCGCCCTTTGCGAAACTGTTGCGAATTCCGCAAGCTCGGCTTATTGTGCGCTCGCTGAGCCGCCCGGCGCATTAGGGCATGCCGTGGCTGCTTCAAAGCTTCTCCCATGAAAGCGATGGCAGGCAGCAACCTTAAAGCTGCAAGCTTTGCCGTTCGCGAGCGAGATCAGAAACGAAAGGAAGCAAAATGCCCAAGATGAAAACCAAGAGCGGCGTCAAAAAACGCTTCAAGATTACCGGCACGGGCAAGGTAATGTCCGCCCAAGCCGGCAAGCGCCACGGCATGATCAAGCGCACCCCGAAATTCATCCGCAGTGCCCGCGGCAAATTCGTGCTGGAGGACGGCGACGCGCGCATCATCAAAAAGATGTCGCCCTATGGGCTTGACTGACCGCGATAGAATCGTAACGCTTGAGCTTGGAGATAATCAATGTCACGTGTGAAACGGGGCGTAACGTCCCACGCCCGTCATAAAGCCGTTCTGAAGCAGGCGAAAGGCTTTTACGGCCGCCGCAAGAACACCATCCGCATCGCCCGTCAGGCCGTGGAGAAGGCAGGCCAATACGCCTATCGCGACCGGCGCACGAAGAAGCGCAATTTCCGCTCGCTATGGATTCAGCGCATCAACGCGGCAGTTCGCGAGCAGGGCCTCACCTATGGCCGCTTCATCGACGGCCTCAACAAGGCAGGCATCCTGATCGACCGAAAGGTGCTGTCCGATCTGGCCATTACCGATCCGGGCGGCTTCCAGGCGCTCGTCGGCAAGGCGGTTGCCGCGCTGCCCGCGGAGCTTAGGCCTGCATGAGGTTAGATGAGCTCACGGTTCCCGAGTTGCTCGCCTTGGCAAATATCCTGCTGCGGATCGCCGAGGAAATCCCGGTCGAGGATAAGCGGGCAACGCGGGAAGCGCGGGATGAAATTTCCTATGTACTGAAGGTCATCGCCGGGAAGGAGGGCACGAGCCAGCCCTCCGCCGGCCAGTGTTTGAACTAAGGGCGTTACCCCTCACCCTGTCCCTCTCCCACCGGGAGAGGGGAGAATGTTGCAAAGGCCGCAGCCTGCCCCCTCTCCCATTGGGAGAGGGCTGGGGTGAGGGGTAATGCCCTGAATCCTTATCCTTGACCCTTCCGGGCAAAAGTGGCAGGCCTCTTGTCATATTGCCTGCATGAGAACGCCCATGGACGCCGTCGCCGATAAATCTCACAATCTCGATGCCCTTGCGAAGCGCCTGCTCGCAAGCGTGGACGCGGCTGGCGATCTCGCCGCGCTCGAAGCTCTCCGCGTCTCCGCGCTCGGGAAAAAGGGCGAGATCTCAGAGCTGATGAAGCAGCTCGGCACGATGCCGCCCGAAGCGCGCAAGAGCTTCGGAGCCGCCGTCAACACCGTCAAAGACCAGGTCGCCGCCGCGCTCGAGACCCGCAAAGCCGTGCTCGAAGCCGCCGCACTCGCCGCGAAGCTCGCGACGGACCGGGTTGACATTACGCTGCCCGTCCGGACGAACCCGGCCACCGAAGGCCGCATCCATCCTATCAGCCGCGTGCTCGAAGAGCTGATGGTGATCTTCGCCGACATGGGCTTCTCGGTCGCCGAAGGCCCAGACATCGAGACCGACGACAACAACTTCACGCGCCTCAATTTCCCGCTGGGACACCCGGCGCGCGAGGCGCACGACACGTTCTTCTTCCAGCCGAAGGAGGACGGCGAGCGGCTGCTCTTGCGCACGCACACCTCGCCCGTACAAGTGCGCACCATGCTGGAACACAAGCCGCCGATCCGCATCATCGCGCCGGGCCGTGTCTACCGCATGGACAGCGACCAGACGCACACGCCCATGTTTCACCAGGTCGAGGGCCTCGTCATCGGCCGGGACGCGCATATGGGCCACCTCAAATGGGTGCTGGAAGAGTTCTGCAAGGCGTTCTTCGAGGTCGATCACGTCAAGATGCGTTTCCGCATGTCGCATTTCCCGTTCACCGAGCCCAGCGCCGAGGTGGATATCCAATGCGACCGCTCGGGGCCGGAGCTGAAAATCGGCGAAGGCAGGGACTGGCTCGAAATTCTCGGCTGCGGCATGGTGCACCCGAACGTGCTGAAATCCTGCGGCATCGATCCCGAGGAGTGGCAGGGCTTCGCCTTCGGCATGGGCATCGACCGCATCGCCATGCTGAAATACGGCATGCCCGATC
Organism: Rhodomicrobium sp.; assembly: GCA_052145435.1. GTDB lineage: Bacteria > Pseudomonadota > Alphaproteobacteria > Rhizobiales > Rhodomicrobiaceae > Rhodomicrobium. The sequence continues at coordinate 5,923 of JBKQOR010000118.1, forward strand.
TGCGCCAGTTCTTTGCCAGCGACCTGCGCTGGCTGAAGCACTACGGATTCAGCCCGCTTGCGATCCCATCGCTCGCCGGCGGGCTGTCTGGCTAGCCCCTCCATGGCCATAGCCGGGCCCTTCTCCCATGGGGAGAAGGACAGGATAAGGGGTGAATAACCCTAAAAAAAGCAGTTGAGCCCGTTCCGGCAGTGCAACTTGGCGCCAGAACAGCGCGGTTGCTGGCGGCTGCTTGTCACCCGTTGGGTGAGGCCCGGCTGCCTCTGACTGTCATTCCCGCGAAGGAGCGTGTGAAGAAATTGCCGCACTTTCCGAAGGCGCCGGAATTCTGGGCCGCAGCGTCGTACCCGCGAAGGCGGGTACCCATACAAATTCTGGCTCCAACGGGAGAAATGGATTCCCGCCTTCGCGGGAATGACGGTTGCACGCTCGAAGGCGGGAATCCAGTGCTCCCGGCGGTCGAAGCTATTGATATAGCGCAAGCTTACTACGGAGCACACAGCTTGCCGCCGTCCGCTTGGCGGCCTAACCGCGGCAGACGTTCCACTTATCTTGCAGCCAGGTCCGGATAGCCCAGACGTGCTTAGGCTGCAGCGGCGGCTTTGGGCCGACCATCTTGCCCTTGTTCCAAGGTTTGCGAGGAGCGGTTAATGTCTTTGTATCTTCGGCATTTTGAGTTGTTTCCACGGTCTCTCTCCGGTTACGTTGGGGGAGTTTCCAGGATGATCGAAACATCGGAACTGCGAGACGCGGCGGCCGAAGTTCGCCAGCCGGGCTTGCTCCGGCACCGTGACGCAGGCTCCCGCACCCGAGCGGCTGATCAAGGGCGGCCTTTCAACCGAGCGGCTCGTCGCGCATGTGCTCGCCGCCAAGTATCAATGGCATCTGCCGCTTTACCGCCAGGCGCAAATGATGGCGGTGCAAGGCCTTACGCTCCGCCGCTCGACGAGCGCTTAAAGGGCTTTTCCTGCGCCTTCGCATTCAGGATGGCTTTATCGGTCAGGGCCATGGGGGTAGAAACTGGGCGATCTCGTTTTGATACTCTGAATAATACCCCTGCGAGGAGGCGGCTGCAAGCGCAGGATGGCGGTAGTCTGCGAAACATCTAATCGGCAAAAATCATTGTCTATCAATGCGTAACGAAAGCCACTGAAAGTCAGCGGAATACAAATTGGCGGAGAGGGTGGGATTCGAACCCACGGTACGCTTTCACGTACACACGCGTTCCAGGCGTGCGCCTTAAACCACTCGGCCACCTCTCCATACGCTTGACGCCGCGCAAGCGCGCACTATAGCGAACGGAGGTCCGGCTGCAAGACCCGATAAAGGCACTTATTACTATTACACGCAATTTCTCCCCGCAAAGCCGTGATAGACTTCCGCTAAGAGCGTCGTCTTATGAGGATAACGGCGGGAGGAGAGCGCGATGCAGCGAGTTACAATTACAATCGACGACGATTTGATGGCCGAGATCGACCGCTTCATGCAGACGGGCGGTTACGAAGGGCGGTCGGAGGTTTTCAGAGATCTGGTGCGGGCAGGACTGCAACGGGTCTATGAGGATTCTGGCGGCACCGGAGACTGCGTCGCGGCCCTGACCTATGTCTACGATCACGAAATGCGCGGACTATCTAAGCGGCTCTGCGACAGCGGGCACGAGCATCACGACCTCGTGCTCACCACGCTGCATGTCCACCTCAATCACGAAAGTTGCATGGAGGTTGCGATCCTTAGGGGCAAAATCGCGGAGGTGAGGCATTACGCCGGGCACGTCATGGCCGAGCGCGGCGTGCGTCACGGCCGGTTTATGACCGTGCCGGTGGAGGTGCCGGAGGAAAGCCACGTCCATGGCGGCGATGGGGGCGGCGCGCACACGCACGTCCGCGTGCGTCAGGCCGGCTCAGAATGATACCGGATCCGGCTGAATGGTTCACCGCCGTCATCCCGTGCGCGCTGCGGCATGAAATGACGCTGCGCAGACGCGGGATCTTGCAACATGCAGGCCCCCGTAAAGATCCCGGCTCTGCGGTGCACCGTTTCACGCTGCACCGCGTCCGGG
>JBKQOR010000119.1:0-6303 GCA_052145435.1 Rhodomicrobium sp.
CGCAAGCTGAAGCATCCGAGCCGCAGCCGCAAGCTGCGCAGTTTCTCGGATAATTAGGCTCACCCCCTTGCGATGCCAACGATTTCGGTTTTCTTTCGCATCGTGGTACAAATGTATTGGAGGGATCATTTGCCACGCATTTACGCATATTATCAAAGCAACGAGCTTTGCAACGGCGGCCGCAGCGTAACGGCCGCAACGGCGCCGATCCTCGCCCGCGTGTCCGGTAACAGCCCGGAGTTCTGGCTCAACGTGCAGCGGCGCAGCGATCTTTGGGAGGCGATGAACAGCCCGAAGGAGCGCGAGCCGCCGGGCGCGCCAAGCCGCTCGATGAGGCCCATCCGATTAGCCTCCAGCGAGTAGGCAAAAAATCATAGGTATGAGCATGTTTAGTGCCTCAGTGATCGGAGCTGGTCCTGCCGGGCTGATGGCGGCGGAGACGCTGGCGCGCGGGGGCGTGAGCGTGACCGTCTACGACCGCATGGCCTCGCCGGGCCGCAAATTCTCGCTCGCCGGGCGCGGCGGGCTCAATCTCACCCATAGCGAAGATTTCGAGCGCTTCCTGTCCCGCTACGGAGATGCCGCGCCGCGGCTTCGCGCGGCCATCGAAGCCTTTCCGCCATCCGCGCTTCGAGCCTGGTGCGAAGGGCTCGGGCAGGAAACTTTCGTGGGCACGAGCGGGCGCGTCTTCCCGAAGGCGATGAAGGCATCTCCGCTGCTCCGGGCCTGGCTCGCGCGCCTCGCCGCGCAGAATGTGGCATTCAAGCCGCGCCATCGCTGGGCCGGCTGGGACGCGGAGGGCCGTCTCCTGTTCGATACGCCGGAGGGGCGCATTTGCGCTTCGGCCGATGTCACGATCTTCGCGCTCGGCGGCGCGAGCTGGCCGCGGCTGGGATCGGATGGCCATTGGACGGCGCTTTTCGCGGCACAAGGCATAGAAGTCTCGCCGCTGAGGCCGTCCAATTGCGGTTTTGCGGCGGATTTCTCCGATCTGTTCCGCGCCCGCTTCGAGGGCCAGCCGCTGAGCGGCATCGCGCTCCGCTTCGGCGGCGCGAGCACGCGCGGGGAAGCGGTCATCACCAAGACCGGGCTTGAGGGCGGGGCAGTCTACGCGCTGTCGCCGCTTTTGCGCGACGCGATCGAGAGAGCGGGCGAGGCCGTACTCAGCGTCGATCTGCGCCCAGGCATCGCCGCGGGCGAGTTGGAGATTGCGCTCTCAAAACCGCGCGGGAAGCAGTCGGTTTCGAACTTCCTGAGGAAAGCCGCCAAGCTTTCGCCCGTTGCTGCCGGGCTGCTTCACGAGGTGGCGCATCGGGATGGACAACCGCTTTCCTCCATGCGGCCGGATGCTCTGGCGGCGCTAATAAAAGGCGTGCCCGTCCGGCTCACGGCCACGGCTCCCATCGAGCGAGCCATCTCAACCGCTGGCGGGGTCGCGTTCGCCGGGATCGACGAGCGCTTCATGCTCCGCCGGCTGCCGGGCGTCTTCGTTGCGGGCGAGATGCTGGACTGGGAGGCGCCCACCGGCGGCTATCTCCTGCAGGCGTGCTTCTCCACGGGGATGGCGGCGGCAAAAGGCGCCATCGCGCTACTCGCGGCCGGATTGCCGCCGCGTTCCTGATTTAAGTTTTTGGGTGCTGCGCTTTTTTGATCAAATCGTAGACCGTTCGAACGCCGTCGATGAACTCGAATGCGGGAACGAGCCGGTCACTCATCCCCGGCCATGCCGTACCGCGCCACATTGCATAGATAGGGGGCATCGAGCCGAAGGAAATATCGCCGCTTCCATCGGAGCGTTCGGTCAGCGAGATCTCATTGAGGTTTTGCAGGGAGATCGATTTGAGCTGGCGGGTCACAATACCGTTCAGGATCAATGCGCGCCGATCCGTCACCCCGTAATAGGTCCGGCTTCGCTGGTAGCTATCTAAGAAAAAACGCCCCGCAATGATATAGATGCCCATCAATACGAAAGGAATTCCAAAAAGCGTAAAGAAAAATTGAGATTTATCTGAAATTATAACATTATATTCCCAGAAAAACGCGAAACCTCCCCAAAACAGGCTGAACGGAACCATAAAAATATCGCCGGGACGGAAGAATATCCCTTGACGGGGCGTGCCGCTCCATAGGAGGCGCTCTCCATGGCCAAGCTCTTTTATAAAAATCGCTTCAGCTGAATTGTCCATCGCCATCGGACCGATTTCCATAATACCGAATGTCTTTAGAACGAGCTTCTATCTCGGCAAATGTTGAAGCCGTGGAAGTTTTATGTTTCTAAAACGGAGATTGTGTGACGGATCAGCCGGTTGCTGTCCGCGCAGGGGCCAACCAGGATTTCGAACGTGCCGGGTTCCAGCCTTCGGGTGCCATCCTCGTCCGGGAAGCCAAGATCGCTGGCGGGAAGCTCGAAGCGGACGGTTCCGCGCTGGCCGGGATCGAGCGCGATTTTCGCAAACCTGCGCAGCTCAAGCACGGGCCTCGCGACGGATGCCGCGATGTCGCGGATGAAGAGGAAGCAGGTCTCCTCGCCGGCTACCGGGCCTTGGTTTTCTATCGCGGCTTCCACCGCAAGCCGGCCATTCTGGGACAAATCCCGCGGAGATACGCGCAGGCCGCTATATGCGAAGTGCGTATAGCTCAAACCGTGACCGAAGGGGAAAAGCGGCGCAACCGGAACGTCGAGATATTTGCTCGTTTGGTCCACCTTAGGATCGGCGGGCCGGCCGGTGGCACGCTGGGCGTAAAAGATCGGGATTTGTCCCACATCGGCGGGCCACGATACCGGGAGCTTCCCGCTTGGGTTGGCTTTTCCCGACACGATGTCCGCGAGCGCGTGCCCCGCCTCCGAGCCAGGAAACCACGCCGCAAGCACCGCATCGGCCGCCTCGAAGAGGAGCGGATCGATAAGCGGTCGCCCGCACGTCAGCACGGCGATGACGGGCTTTGCGAACGCCAAAACTTCCGCCAAAAGCCTATCCTGCCCATCGGGAAGGCCGGGCCTGGCCCTGCTCGTGGCTTCGCCGCACATCGCCGCGGTCTCGCCGAGGCAAAGGAGGAGCGCGTCCGCTTTGCCGGCCTCGTCCGCAGCTTGCGCGCTGCTGAAATCCTCAAAATGCGCGATGTCCCAACCGGGCTCCGCATTCCGCAGCCCCTCCAGGAAGCTCACCGTTTCCGCCGACCGCCCGGCTGCCCGCCACGGCCCGAGCATCTCGCCGGCAGCATTCGCGAGCGGTCCCGCCACCACGAGACGCGCGGGGCTCGTCAGCGGCAGCAGGCCGGCCCGGTTTTTCAACAGGACGATCGATTTCCGTGCCGCCTCGCGGGCGAGCGCGCGATGTTTCTCACGCGCATCCTCCGGCAACGCGCCTTCGCGGGCGAACGGCGCATCGAAAAGTCCAAGCTTGGCTTTGAGAGCAAGCACACGCTTGACCGCGAGATCGATGTCCTCCCCGGAGACAAGCCCGCGGCTCAAAGCCTGCGGCAAGCCGTCGAGATAGGCGCCGCTTGCCATATCGATGTCGACGCCGGCCTTGAGCGCGAGCGCCGCCGCTTCAGCAAGGTCAGCGGCGACCCCGTGCGCGATCAGCTCCGCTATGGCATTGAAATCGCTGACGATCACACCCTTGAAGCCATAGCGCCGCCTCAAAAGCTCCTTCAGCAGGCCCTTGTGCGCCGTCATCGGTACACCGGCGAGGTCGATGAGCGCCGGCATGATCGCAGCCACGCCTTCGCGGACCGAGGCGGCGAAGGGGGGCAGATAAACCTCGTGCAAAGTCCGGCTGGAGATATCGGCGGAGCCGTATTCGCGGCCCGCCGTCACGGCCCCGTAAGCGGCGAAGTGCTTGGCCGTTGCCCCGATTGCAGAAGGCTCACTGAGTTTGGCGCCCTGGAAGCCCCGGATTTTGGCCTCCGCAAACCTTGAGGCAAGCCACGGGTCTTCGCCAGGACTCTCCGCCATCCGGCCCCAGCGCGGATCGCGCGCCACATCGAGCATCGGCGCAAAGGTGAGCACAATCCCGGCCGCAGCCGCCTCGGACGCCGCCGCCCGCGCCGTGGCTTCCCACAATTTTGGGTCCATCGCAGCAACTTCGCCCAAGGGAATCGGAAAGATCGTCTCGTAGCCGTGCAGCACATCCAGCGAAAACAAAAGTGGAATTCCAAGGCGCGTTTTGTTAAGTGCGATCTCCTGCAGCTTGCGTATCCGCGCCGGTTCCTGTAGATCGAGGATGCTGCCTGCTCGCCCGCTCAGTATTTGGGCCTCATCCTCGCGGACCATCGTGAGCTGGCCGAGCTTTTCCTCTAGCTTCATCGCCGCAAGCAGCTTTTCGAGCTTTGCCGGCACATCGTCCTGTGTCATCACAGTGCTACCTTATCTTACGGATAATGCTGCCTCGCGCTGTACGGCGGCGTGACACGTTCAAATGGATTTATACTAGGCGAAGGATCCATGGGGCCATCGAAAACCGTACCGGAGCCCCCCAATGAAAGCGTGCGCGCGCAGCTCCGGACACTGTGGCACATCATTCTCGATCCCCATGGGAAACGCGCGCTCACGCGCCTGGCCGTTGCAATCACAATCGTCATCGCGCTCAACGCCGTGGCCCAAATCCGGCTGAACAATTGGCAGGGGAGCATTTACGACGCCATCGGAAAAAAGGACCTCTCGATATTTCTTTACCAGCTCGAGGTGTTCCTTGTCATTGTGAGCATTCTCTTATGCCTCGGCGTTGCCCAGACTTGGCTGCACGAGATGCTCAAGGTACGCCTCCGCCAAGCCGTCACAGACGATCTGCTCGATGAATGGCTTCTTCACCCGCGCCGCGTATTTCTGCTCAAGCAGAGCGGCGATATCAGCGCCAATCCGGACCAGCGCATTCAGGACGATACGAGGCGGCTTTCAGAGCTGTCGGTCGATCTGGGGGTCGGGCTCGTCCAATCCTCGCTGCTCCTCATCGCCTTCATCGGCGTCCTATGGGAGCTTTCCGATCAGGTCGTATTTTTCATAAGCGGCAAACAGGTGATAATTCCAGGCTACATGGTCTGGACTGCCCTTGCCTATTCGGCTGCCGGCTCAACCATTACGTGGCTTGTCGGCAGACCCTTGATACGGGCCCATACGGAGCTTCGCGCGCGCGAAGCGGATTTCCGGTTCTCGCTCGTGCGGGTCAGCGAATCGGCGGAAGAAATCGCTCTATTCGGCGGCGAGGAGGAGGAAAAGCACTACATCGACAGGAGCGTCGAAACGCTCCTATCCACGATGCGCCGTATCGCAAACCGGCTGGCGGACCTCACCTGGGTAACGGGAAGCTATGGCTGGCTGGCCATTCTGGTGCCTTTGCTGCTGGCTGCGCCCGGCTATTTTGGCGGATCGCTCACGCTCGGCGGCCTGATGATGGTCGTTGGCGGCTTCTACCAGGTTCAGTCGGCGCTGCGCTGGTTTGTGGACAAGTTTCCGGCGATCGCGGAATGGCGTGCCATGCTCAGCCGCGTCATCAACTACCGCACCGCCCTGGATCAGCTCCCGGCGAAGCCAGGGAAAATCCGCCACGAGACCGGCGCGCCCGCGATTTCGGTCGAGAATCTTAAGGTCTCCTGGAACGGCGACATGCCCCTTAAGGTGCCGGACTTCAAAGTGGAACCAGGCGAGCGGGTCTTGATCGAGGCCACGCCGAAATCCGGCAAGAGCACCTTGCACAAGGTGCTCGCAGGGCTTTGGGACCGGGGAAGCGGGACCGTTCGCATGCCCGCTCCGGACCGCACGCTATTCTTGCCGCAGCCTCCCTATCTTCCGATGGGATCTCTGCGCGCCGCGCTCGCCTACCCCAACATCGCGGTTCGCTTCCACGGCCAGGATATCCAAAACGCACTCGAACGCGTGGGGCTTGGCCGATATCTCCAGGATCTGGACAAGGAGACGCGCTGGGATAAAGAGCTCACCCTGGACGAGCGGCGGCGGCTCGTTCTCGGGCGGGTGCTTCTGCACCGGCCGCAATGGGTCGTCCAGGACGAATCCATGTACGAGCTGGACGAGGAAAGCAGGAGGGTCGCCTTCGAGATTTTTCGCGAGGAGCTTAAGCAAACCGCGGTTCTAAGCATCGGACGCCGCCACCTGGAAGGTACATTTTACCAGCGCGTCTTGAACGTGCCGGGGGAATCTTCAATTCGATCCGATTGAAATCACGGCGGCACGGACGCCGCTGCTCAAGCGCTCATTGGCCTTTTCCGGGAGCGGGCGGGGCGAGCGGTCGTCCGCACCGAAATGTTCAGCGCCACGGCAGCGCGAATGAGCGCCTTCAACGCCTC